>CAKZNA010000001.1 GCA_937129355.1 uncultured Sphingomonadales bacterium
CCTTGCCGCCACTCATTGCCATAACAGTTACTCCTGAATTCTAAAAATCACTTGATCGACTGAGACAAATCAATCGGCGATGAAACAAAACCTATGCGCGTAAATCCGGCAACTTGCATCGAAAAGATAGCGCCACCGATGCAACGATATGGTGTGTTAATATCGCCGCGAATATGCGCTTCAGGCAAATCTTCGGGAAGGATATCTCCGGCTATCAGAGCATCTTCGCCGCCCAACGCTTCAATTTCCCGCTCCATATGCGTTCTGGCAAAATCAACCAGTTCACCTGAATCCATCGGGGAGACATTCACATAAATCCGGCATTCGCCGCCAGGATTAGTTCCCTCATACCCGTCTTCGCCCGGATCACGTCCAGCCGCATCGGTTGTTGCAACCGACAACAAGATATTCTGGTTTTTCGGTTTTGTAGGCTCAAACTCAACCACTGGCAATTCCATTTCGACGGTTTGGATAACCACCGGAATTGCGATGAGAAAGATGATGAGAAGTACCAACATAACATCCACCAAAGGGGTCGTGTTGATCTCTGACATTGGCGTATCTGCGCCGCCGCCTCCTGAACTCATAGCCATTGGCTAATCCTCTCTATTCAATTTCGTCAAATTACGCGTAAAGCGGTCGGAGGAGGCCAAAACGGCCCCCTCTTATTTGCGCCGAAATTATTTCTTCGCTGCAGGTGCAGCAGCCGGTTTTGCAGCAGGACGTGCAGGCGCAGCAGCGACAGCTGGCTTAACTTTGCCACCCGATGCCATATTCGCAAGCACATCGTTTGAAAACGAACTCAAACTACGCTGGATAGTTTTGTTGCGAGCTTGCAACCAGTTGTAAGCAAGCACGGCAGGCACAGCAACAAACAGACCAATCGCGGTCATAATCAAAGCTTCACCAACCGGTCCAGCGACAACGTCAATTGAAGCCGACCCCATAATGCCGATTTTAATCAGCGCAGAATAGATACCGATAACCGTTCCGAGCAGACCGATGAAAGGAGCTGTAGCACCCACCGTCGCGAGGAAGGATAGACCGCCGTTCAATTTGTCCATGATGGAACCTTCCGAACGCGCCATTTCGCCATGCAGATAATCATGCGCTTCGTCATGATCGCCCATCTGGCTATGCTTTCCTTCGGCACGCAGGCCATCATCAACGATTTGGCGGTAGGCGCTGTTCTTATCGAGCTTGGCGGCACCTTCTTTTAAGCCGCCAGCACGCCAGAAACCACCAGAACCGACCTGCTTCGCCTGCTTCATCACTTTGTTCTGCTCAAGCAATTTGGTGAACAGAATATAGAAAGAGAATACAGACATGATCACGAGCGATCCGAAAATGAACCAACTAATGGCTCCACCTTCATTCAGGGCCTGAATAAGACCAAACTTATCTGCTGCACCACCTTCGGGAGCGGCTGCTGCTGCTATTAGAAATTGTATCGACATTTTGCTTTCCTCTCAGAAAATTTAGTTATTACTTTTATACTATGTTTCAAATCAACGTGGTGGAATTTGCCATCTTACGCTCGTTGAATACGAACCAGTGGTAGGCCTTCCGCTCTTATCCTTAGCCGGGTGAAATCTTGCACGGCGCCGCGCGTTTTTGCAGGCAGCGTTGTTAAGCGCTGCGGATGCACCAGATGCCGAGCAAGCGGTCACTCGACCGTTCGCACCAACCGTCAAATTCAGACGCGAAGTACCTTCTTCTTCACGCTGCAACGAACGGCTTGGATAATCATTCGTGGTAACCCACCGATTCTTGTTGTTCTTCGGCCGAGCTTTTTCCGAGAGATCTTTCGGTTCTGGCGGACACGTGGCAGTCTTAGGTATCACGTTGCCATTCCAGCATCTTTGGGTTTCAACGGCCTTTGGAACGCATTGCTGACCTTTAACAACTTGAGCTTGCTGAGAACCGGCAGGGCAAGGAGTATACTCAACGGGAGCAGGCTTGTTATCCGTGTCCTGAGTCGTCGTCCTCGTCTGGTTATTTGTCGGCGCCGGTGATGGCGCAACAAAAACCGGTGGCGGCGCTACATACACCTCTTCAGGTGGCGGCGGCGGCGGCTCCTCTTCCGGCGGCTTCTCTTCCGTTACATCCAATACCTCCAGGCGCTCTTTAACATTCTTAACCGCCTCGTAAGCGAGACCGGTCACCAATGCGTATCCAAGAAATGCGTGGAGGAGTAACACAGCCGCGATCGAGATGATCCGGCCCGTGCTCATTCCTTGTTGGTCAGCATATGCCATGCGTAAGCAACTCTCCTAACTTCCCAAAATAATATCGATGAATCTGTGAAAGCCAAAAGCTGTCATGGACCCACCCATAAGGATTCGGTTTATCTTTATTATTACCGATTCATTCGCAGTCTTAGCCAAGCAGTTTGAACGCTGCAACGGCTTTCTGACATTCAGCAATAATTCATTCTCCGCCGCTAATGATACAGTATTACAACGTGACAGCAAGGTTAAAAGCAGCTATGGCATTGCCCATGAAAAATATACGTAAATCTGTGACTTATGTGGCTACAGGCCTAGCAATTATGTCGCTTCATACGACCGCATCTGCGCAAATATCGGGCGTTCGAAATTCGTTTTTTCTGCCTGCAAACGGTGCGGCATATGCCGATATTGCCGATCTCGTTAGTGCCGCGCCGACCATTATTGACCTTCAAATTCGCAAGATTCGCAAACTCCCCGAATCACAAACGATCGGAGTCCCTCCTTCTGTTCAACGTGCAGTGGTCGAGGCGGATGTTGTTTCATTGCTGCGCGGAACAAATGCCGTTGCTGGCAAAGTCAGGTTTCTGCTCGATATTCCAAAGGACGCGCGCGGAAGAATTCCCAAATTAAAAAAGCGCCGCTTTTTTGCAATGGGGCGCGGCGTGAATGGCCGGGCTGATATGATTCAGCTCATTCGCCCAGATGCGTTGATCGAGTATAGCCAAGCAAACAACGAAACGGTGCGCGCAATTGCAAGCGAGATGGCTCGCACCAATGCGCCGGCGGCAATCAAAGGCATTGCCAGCGCATTTCACAATGCTGGAACCATTTTGGGCGAAGGCGAAACTCAAATATTCCTCGACACTGTTGGCGGCCAGCCCTTTGGACTGTCGATCGCAAGTCAACCCGGCGGCAACAAGCAATGGTCAGTATCAACCAGCGAAGTGATTACGCAAACCCAGCCAGCGCCGCAGCGTAACACTTTACTATGGTATCGGCTCGCATGCGGCCTCCCTAAACAATTGTCACCGGGCCTGGTTGGCTCCGGCGACGGCGCGCATGCAGCAAGGGCTCAGGCCGATTTTGCCTTTGTGATTCGGTCGCTGGGGCCCTGCGGGCGAACGCGGGTTGTCCGGTAGGCTAGCGCTGGCCAAGCCGCTATCGCGAACCGCCTGGCACCCAAGCCACATCGCCGCCAAAAGCGCGGTTTATCACGCGGCAGAGCACAAACAGATAGTCAGACAAGCGGTTAAGATAGGTCAATGCCAGCGGGTTGATATTCTCCGCCTGAGCAGCAATCACCAGAGCTCGTTCGGCACGGCGGGTAATTGCACGGGCCAAATGCATCGAAGCGGCATCCACGCTGCCGCCAGGCAAAATAAAGCTGGTCAGCGGTTCGAGACTTTCATTGGCAACATCTATTTCCTGTTCGAGCCAGTCAATCTGCGACTGCACAATCCGCAGATTCATTTCGCCCGGTACAAAATCTTCGTCTTCGGCCACAGGGGTCGCAATATCCGCGCCCAGATCAAACAAGTCATTCTGGATGCGGCAAAGTCCATTTAATATTGCTTCATTGCCGCCATCATTTGCCAATGTGGCAATCGCAACGCCAAGCGCACTGTTGGCCTCATCAACCTCGCCAATCGCATGCATCCGCGCATTGCCTTTGGACACGCGGCTACCATCAACTAGGCCCGTCGAGCCATCATCGCCAGTGCGCGTATAAATCTTGTTGATCTTGACCATGGTTGCAGGCGGTTAAGCGGCCTGAGAAATAAGCAACAGCAGCGCAACGATAATAATCGCAATCGCCTGCCACTTCACGCGGCTGAACATCATCTTGTTTTGGATGGCCAGCGATTTCGGCACGCCATTTTCATCAACATCTTCGGGGTCCATATTAGCAAAAGCATGAAGGCCTTTCACAACGGCAAATACCACCGCGCCCATCGCGCCGATAAGAAGTAGCATTAATATAATACCCATGTGAGAGAATCCTTGTTTCTGCCGGTGGCTTTTTGGCTTTGCTCTTATCTAGTCGCCCGCAAGCGTCATGCCAAGGGGCAGCTTCCCTTTCCGCAAGGCTCCTGCCAATTCGGTCCCGCTGACCCCGCTTTCACGCATATTGGAAAGCGCTGCCGACTTGCGGCTTTTCGCGAGCTTTTCACCGCCTTCGTCCAAAATCAACGCATGATGCCAATAGACGGGGTGCATCTCGCCCAGCAGCTTTTGCAACAGAACGTGGAGCGACGAATAGGCAAACAAGTCCTTCCCGCGCACGACATGGCTGATTCCGTCTGCCGCATCATCAATCGTGGCGGCAAGATGATAGCTAGCCGGGGCATCCTTTCGCCAGATCACGATATCGCCAAATTGCGCCGGATCGGCTTGCTGTTTTCCGGCCGCCATGTCCGTCCATTCCAGATAGCCCAAATGCGCGCAGGCCGCCTCCATATCCAGCCGCCAGCAATGCGGCGTAGTGGGATCGATATCTTTGCCCTTGCAGGTCTGCGGATAATGCGGCCCATCGGGGCCATGGCGAACGGGCTGGTCTTTCAGGGCCTCGGTAATTTCACTGCGCGTGCATGCACACCGATATACCAGCCCGGCTGCCTGCAATTTCGCCAATGCTGCCTGATAGCTCTCGATGCGTGCGGACTGGAATATCACGTCGCCATCCCATTCTAGCCCCAACCATTTCAGGTCGGCCAGGATCGCTTCGACAAATTCCGGCCTGCTCCGGCTGCCGTCAATATCTTCGATGCGCAGCAAGAATTTCCCATCCGCCGCACGTGCGAAATCATGTGCAGCAATCGCGGCATAGGCATGACCCAGATGCAACAATCCGTTGGGGCTCGGCGCAAACCGCGTAACCACTGGCCGTCCATCTTGCGCAGCTGCGTGCCCAAAAGCCGCAGCTGCAGCCAAAACAACATCTGGTGTGTTTTGCCCTCTTGACGTCATTTACTTTGCACATATTGTGGCAGCCATAACCAGGACGACAAAAGAACGGATAAAAAGAGCATAAGCATTAGCGACGGGGAGTAGGTGTAGCGCATGTATCATGCAAGCGAGTTTGAGGCCGCCGAAGGGGCGCGTCATCCGGAAAATTGTCCGGCGCTGGTGCTGAACGCAGACTATTCGCCGCTCAGCTACTACCCGCTAAGCCTTTGGCCGTGGCAGGCGTCGATCAAAGCGGTATTCCTCGATAAAGTGGACATTGTCGAAAATTACGACCGCCATGTGCATAGCCCCAGCGTGGATATGCAAATCCCGTCGGTGATCGCGCTCAAACAATATGTGAAGCCGTCCGAATATCCCGCCTTCACGCGGTTTAACCTGTTTTTGCGCGACAAATTCCAATGCGTTTATTGCGGATCAGGCGACAATCTGACTTTCGATCACGTGGTCCCGCGCAGATTGGGCGGCGGCACCAGCTGGGAAAATGTTGCGACCGCATGCCTGAAATGCAATCTTAAAAAGGGTGGCCGCACGCCGCAGCAGGCACATATGCAAATGAGCATGAAGCCCATCCGCCCGACCAGCTGGCAATTGCAAGATAAAGGCCGCGCCTTCCCGCCCAACCATTTGCATGAAAGCTGGATGGATTGGCTATACTGGGATATCGAGCTGGAACAATGATCCGCCTCTTTGGCGCGCTACTATTGCTTGCCGCCTCATGCTCGCCGCTACCCGCCACGGTTGGCGCACTTTCTTCGGGCTTTGTATCGCCGGCTAAAGTTACCAAAATCCGCGATCTGATGCCGGAGCACAAAACCTCCTCATTGGGGATCGGTATTATCAAAAATGGCAAGCTCATTTGGACCGGATATTATGGCGAACAGTCTCCCGGTATTCCCGTAAATTCTCAGACGATGTTCAACACAGCCTCTGTCAACAAGGCTGTCACAACGGAGGCCTTTCTTCGACTTGCAACAAAGGGGGTGGTCGACTTGGATGAGCCAATCGCGCCATATTATGTTCACCCTGACCTCGCCGATGATCCAAACTACCAGAAACTAACGCCGCGTATTATTCTAACGCATAAGACAGGGCTTCGAAACTGGGCCTATGAATATGAGGATGGAAAGCTAGCGTTTCTAAACGAACCAGGCAGCAAATATGGCTATTCTGGCGCCGGCTTCATGATCTTGGCAAATTTCATTCAGAATAAGATCGGAAAGCCCTTCCCTGAAATCGTGAAAATAGAGATTTTTGATAGACTTGGTATAGAGAATGCTTCTGTCATTCAGGAAAAGTGGATGGACAAAAAAACGGTCCGCCCAGTCGACAAAGATGGAAAATTCGAGAAAAATTTTGTTCTCGACCATGGATATTGGAATGCCGCCGACGATCTGTTTATTTCGGTTGAAGGTTATTCCAAATTTCTGATCGGCGTGATGGGCGGGCAAGAGGTTGGTTCGGATTTGGTGGCCGATCGTCAACGCGTGCAATCAGACCTTACCCGAAACGAAATCTGGGGATGTGACGATGGATCTGTTTCGCCTTGCCCCAAACCGTATGGTCATGGGTTGGGCTGGTTTATTTTCGGATATGACGGTAATCTTAACATCCAGCACGGGGGCAACGACAAAAGCGAAGCCGCAATCGGTTATTTTGAGACAAAGACAAAAGACGGCATGGTAATCTTCATCAACGCGCCCGCCCCGCAAGGCGTTTTGCTATGGCCGAAAATCGTGGATATCCTCGATGAAGACGCGAAATTCACCGCAGTTTTTCACCATGTAATCGCCAAATTTTTCGAACCCAAAACGGATCAATAAACGCCTCTCGGCTTAACCAACATCCAGACGATGAAAGCCGGAGAGATCTGCGCCAGCGTGACGGGTTCCTGGATGATCGTGGACCGCGACTTAGGCCCGCCGCCGGAAGCCTGATTTCCGCCGACTCCGTTCGCTATGCTAGGGCCTGCTCAGAAAGTTGAGGAGGATTCGATAATGACCCAGTGGAAAGAAGACGGATATCACACCGTAACGCCTTATCTGACGGTAAGCGACGCAGCAGCGGCGATTGAATTTTATGCAAAAGCCTTTGGCGCAACCGAAGTGATGCGTATGCCGATGGGTGATAAGATAGGCCATGCGGATATCATGATCGGCGACAGCCATATTATGCTGTCCGATGAATTTCCCGATATGGACAAGCTAGGCCCTGCAGCGCGCGGCGGCGCAACATCGCTGCTGATGATTTATGTCCCCGATGTCGATGCGGCTTTTGATAAAGCCGTGGCCGCCGGAGCCGAAGCCACACGTCCCGTCGAAGATCAATTTTACGGTGACCGTTCAGGCTGGCTGAAAGATCCGTTTGGCCATGAATGGACCATCTCGACACATATCGAAGATGTCAGTCCCGAAGAGATGAACAAGCGGATGGAAGCGATGATGGCGGGAGACGCTGCCTGAACCTGTGTGAATTTCTTCCCGGTGGCGTAACTTTTACGGAGATAATTCGAATAGGTGGAATAGGTCACAAAAAAGTAAAAAAGATACCGGGGACAAACCATGCGCCGCACATTATTGCCAATCTTCGCCGCGACCGGGATCGCCATTTGCGGATTCGCCGCCGATGCAAGCTTTTCGCTGGCTTCGGCGCATACGCCAAAGCCTGAACTGGCAAAACCGGTTACGCAGGGCGTCAACCATATCGGCCTGACCGTTCGCGATCTTGATGCCAGCGTTTCTTTCTTTATCGATGGACTGGGTTGGAAAAAGGTTGGCGGCGTTCCGGACTATCCGTCGGTCTTCGTGACGGACGGAAAGCTCTTTGTCACATTGTGGAGAGCAACCGATCCGGATAAGGCCATCCCGTTTGACCGCAAAAATAATGTCGGCCTACACCATCTTGCGCTGACCGTGGCGGATATCGAAACGCTGGACGCTGTACATGAACGCATGAAGACATTTCCGGGCGTCAAAATCGAATTTGGCCCAGAGCCCAATGGCGGCGGCCCGGCCATCCATATGATGGTTTATGAACCCAGCGGCAACCGAATCGAGCTAGCGGTTCCGGGCGGACGCAGTCGTTCAGCGAAATAGTTGCTCTACTACTCCACCGGCGCCTTAATCGCCGGAACCGCGGCGGCGGCATCCTCGGGCGTGATCCCGGGCGGCGGGGCGGCGGCGATTTTCTCTTCTCCGCGCATCACGCGGCCTGCGCGCTTGATTGCTTCACGTAGTCGCGGATAAACGCCACAGCGGCAGATATTGGTGATCGCCGCATCAATCTCTGCATCGGTGGGCTTGCTATTTTTACGCAGCAGCGCGGCGGCATTCATCACGATGCCGGGCGTACAAAACCCGCATTGTATCGCGCCTTCCGCCACCATCGTTTGCTGCACCGGATGGCTGCGGTCACGGCTCAGGCCCTCGATGGTGGTAACAAACCGCCCTTCCGCTTCGGCAATCGTGACCAGACAGCTACGGATCGCTTCGCCGTCAATATCCACCATACAAGCGCCGCATTCACCCGTGCCGCAGCCGAATTTGGTTCCGGTCAGATTGGACGCATCGCGCAATGCCCATAAAAGCGGCGTTTCGGGATCCATTTTAAACTCGACCGGGCGGTCATTGACGGTAAATTTTGTCATGCGCCATGCTCTAGCCAATCACTTCGCGAATGTCATTGGCCTTGCAAAGGCGCCGCCGGAGAGTTGCAAATTGGCCGCAATGCTTGCTTTTTGGCGCAAAATGATGCTATAAACGCTTGATATTGGCAATGGGCGCAGCTAATGCGCGGTTCAATTCGCCGCAATCGCTTGCGGCGCTTTTTATTTTTTCCGCAGAATACAGGGCTTTTGATGCCCTCTGCACCGAATCGAGTGGAGTTAGTTTTATATGCAGATCATGGTTCGCGATAATAATGTAGATCAGGCTCTACGCGCGCTTAAGAAAAAATTGCAGCGTGAAGGCGTCTACCGCGAAATGAAACTGCGCCGGCATTATGAAAAGCCATCGGAAAAGCGCGCACGCGAAAAAGCCGCTGCTGTCCGCCGCGCCCGTAAAATGGAACGCAAAGTCGCCGAGCGTGACGGCCTGAAATAAGGTTTTTGCACACAAACGAATAAATGGAGCGTCCTTTCGGGCGCTCTTTTTTTGAGTTTATTTGTCAGACTCGGCGATTGCCGAACGCCGAGTCTGACGAACAAACTCTATTGAGAATTTACGCGTAGCCACTAAGACGGCCTCAAGCTTTTTCAAACAGGGTATATTCCATGTCTACAACCGCCGTTCCTATCCCGCCAACATCGCGCGGATCGCTTGCCAAATATTGGATTGGCATCGCGCTTATCATCGCTGCGGGCGTTGGCCTTGCCTATTGGGGCACAGCGGATGTGCGGATGAAATATGCCGGCGCAGAAGAATTCCTTGAAGAGATTGATGCAATGGACGGCGTGGAGGTCACGAAATCTGGCTTGCGGTTTAAAGTCGAACGCGCGGGCGAAGGCCCTTCCCCGACTGACGACGATGTCACTCTGATTGGCTATAAGGGTACCCTTCGTGACGGCACGGTTTTTGATGAACAGCCGCAGGCACCAATGCCCGTTCAAGGCGTTGTTCCGGGATTTTCCGAAGCGCTGAAAAAAATGCAAAAGGGCGGCAAATACAAAATTTGGCTACCTTCTGATCTGGCCTATGGCCCTGAAGACCAGACCAATCCGCAAACTGGCGAGGTATCTATCCCAGGCGGCAGCGTGCTGGCCTTTGACGTCGAAATGCTTGAGTTTAAATCACGCAAAGAAGTCGAAGAAATGCAGAAGCAAATGCAGGAAATGCAAAAGAAGCAAGGCGCACAAGGCGGCGCTCCTGGGGGTCCTCCCGGCGGCGGTCAGGGCCTTCCCCCTGAATTGCAACGACAGCTCGAACAACAATTGCGCCAGCAGGGCCGTTAAGCCCCGATTGACGCTGCAACGTTTCGCGCCCTATCGTTAGATTAGGGAGACGCGAAGATGGATTTCAAAGACAAGACAGCCGTCATCACTGGCGGCGCGACGGGCATCGGTTTTGCGCTAGCGAAACAGCTGGGCAGTGCTGGCGCGCGTGTCATTGTCTTCGAACCGCGCGAAGAAAGGCTGAAAGAAGCTGTCGATGCGCTTGTCGCGCGCGGCATTGATGCCAAATATGTCGTCGGCGATGTCTCCAAGCCCGAAGACATCGAGGCACTCGCTGATTTCGCATGGGCCAAAAATGGCCGCGCCGATATCCTGATCAACAATGCTGGCATTGGCGGTGGCCGGGCTTCGGTGCTCGACATGGATATGGAGGTTGCCCGCAACCTGTATGATGTGAATTTTTGGGGCGCGTGGAACGGCATTCAAACATTCGGGCGACGGTTTCGCGAAGACGGCCTGCCTTCCGCTATCTACACCGTCGGATCGGAAAACAGCTTATTCAACGCCCTGCCCCAATCGGGCGGCGCTTATGTGTCGAGCAAGCATGGCGTGCTGGGCTTAATGGATGTGCTACGCCGGGAAGCGCCGGAGAATATCCAGCTTGGCATCATTATTCCTGGTTGGGTCAAATCAGAGCTGTCAGACCTACAAGCCGATGAGGCAATGGATACCGACGAATTTGCGAGGCTCATTTTTGGGCAGATGCAGGCGGGCGAATATTATCTGGTCAGCCATCCCTATAACGTCGTGCGAATGCAAGAGCGCTG
>CAKZNA010000002.1 GCA_937129355.1 uncultured Sphingomonadales bacterium
TTTACGATCGACGCCTGGGTATCGGGCGATAATCTAGTGTCTAAGAGGATGGTGAAAGGCCCCCCCTTATACGTGCAAACGCGCCCACGCGGTGAAGTCAGAACGCACCAACCCGAGCAAACTACTACGCAACAGGGCGATGGCACGCCGCAGAAAGCGAAGGTGCGGAGGAGAAGACCTCGCTAACCACAGCGCGGGTTTTGCCTGGTAGGCCGGCGTAATCGGAAGAACGTTAAAAGCTCATGTCGTCATAGATTTTGCTGATATCACCGTTCCAATCGCCGTGATAGAGATCGAGTAGCCGCTGCGCCGAACTTTTGCCGCTCGCCACAATTTCGCGCAGCGGATCGAGGAAACCGGTTTCATTGTCGCCGCTGCTGTTCAGCCGGCCCCGCGCCTTGAGGCCCGCCGACGAAATATCAAGAATACGTTTTGATAGATCATGCAATGTCTCGCCGCCAGGTATGGGGGCATCAAGGCCAAGCCGAGGCACATTATTGCGCAATGTTTCGCGCTCTTCCATCGTCCAATGCTTCACCTGATCCCATGCGGCATCTAGCGCCGTTTGATCATACATGAGTCCAACCCAGAATGCCGGGAGCGCGCAAATGCCATTCCAAGGACCACCATCGGCTCCGCGCATTTCCAGAAAACTTTTCAGGCGCACTTCGGGGAAAGCGGTGGACATATGATCCCACCAGTCATCTTCGGTTGGTAACTCACCGGGAAGGACGGAAAGCTCTCCCTTCATAAAATCGCGAAAGCTATGTCCGGCGACGTCGACATATTTGCCATCGCGCACGAGGAAATACATTGGCACGTCTAGGATGTAGTCGGCCCAGCGTTCGTAACCAAAATCACCATCGAAAACGAATGGCAACATGCCGGTGCGATGCGGATCGGTGTCTGACCAGATATGGCTGCGATAGGAAAGATAGCCGTTTGGTTTGCCATCTAAAAACGGTGAATTGGCAAATAGCGCCGTCGCCAAAGGTTGCAGCGCCAGCCCGACGCGGAATTTTTGCGCCATGTCGGCTTCGCTCGAATAGTCGAGATTGACCTGAATGGTGCAGGTGCGCATCATCATATCGAGGCCCATGCTGCCCACTGTGGGCATATGTTTGCGCATGATGATATAGCGGCCCTTTGGCATGAAATGCAGTTCCTCGCGGGACTTGTCGTGCCACAAGCCCATGCCGAGAAAGCCCTTATTGGTTTCTGCACCAATCTCTTTCACTTGCTGCAAATGTCGTCCGGTTTCCGCGCATGTTTCATGCAGGTTTTCGAGCGGAGCGCCGGAAAGCTCCAACTGTCCTGTCGGCTCGAGGCTGACCGCACCGTCATCACCTTTCAATGCGATAACATTTTCGCCCTCGTAAACCGGTTCCCATCCGAATTTTGTGAGTGACATAAGCAGGTCGCGAATACCGCCGGGTTCTTCGTAGGAAGGCGCGTGTTTGTCATCATTACAATAGACGAATTTCTCATGCTCGGTGCCGATACGCCAATCGGCTTTGGGCTTTTCACCCTTGATCATTGGCGCGAGAAGCTGGTCGCGTGATATGATGGTTTTTGAGTTGCTATCTGAAACGTTTCGCGTGCTCATGGCTTTTCTTAGGCAGCAATAATGCCGATGCATAGCCCTTAAATTGCGCCAAGCAATTTGGTTTGTCAGTCGATGGTGACGTTAAAGGTGAGCGCCATGTTAGCGCCCGATGCCAGAGACGTATTGGTGATCGTGATTGTCGAGCCTGAAATTGATGCACCGATGGTGTCGCTCTCGTCTGCTCCGGATGCATTATCATCCTCTACCGTCGAAGCAGAGCCGCAGGTCGCCCCGCTGCGCATGCTGCCGCTAATGAAGGAAAGATCGCTTTGCAACGTATCACTCATGCTAACCGATGTGGCGGCGGCAGGCCCGGCGTTGCCGACGGTAATGCAATAGCGCACCGTGGCCCCGGGAATGGCCTTCGGGTTGGATGCGCTAATGCCGTCGGAAAGCACAGAGCTGATTTTTGTGGCGGTCAGGCTTGCGCCCGAAACCGCAAATGTGAAATCGTCGATATTCCAGTAATTGGCCTCGATTTGCGGATTGGGCTGCCCGTTCCGATGAACAAGCCCGTTATTTGCCGCGCCCAATGTGCTGCTGCTCGCATCCTTTGCGAAGACTCGCAATATCCATCCGCTACTGGTCGAGGCAGATAATGGTATCGTGTAGGTTGGGTTACCGCCGTCGGTTCCGTCATTGCTCCAGATCGCGTCACCCGCCGTGGCATCGCCGTGCGTACCGTCATTATAGAGCGTGATCCCGCTGGCGACGAGCGTGCCGCCATCATCATAGACATTCGCCGTCATAGGGCCTGTGGCCGCAGTCGGATTGGCATCCACCGTTGCGGTTATCGCCATCAGCTGCCCCGGCACGAAGGTGGCAAGCGTTGATCCGACAACGCCGAAACCTTCCGGCGTTCCCAAAGTGCCATTGACGATCGACCATTCCAGGTCATCGACAAGAAACCATGTGCGGAAGCTGGCGCCGTGGTTGGCCGAAAAGCGCACGGTAACCGTTTGGCCTGCAAAAGCAGCGAGTGATTGCGTGTGAGTCCACCATGGCTCTGCAGCGTTGGCAACAGTCATCCCGGCGGTATGCGTGCCGCCAGTGTTAAAGTCCCAGCCGTTATAGGGCGTGTATCCAGAATTTGCTGCGCTTTGTGAGCCAGTGCCGAAATTGGGAGAGAAAGGACGTGTTACATAATTTCCGACGGTTGGGCCGACCAGTTCTGTTGTGCCAGTGCCGACAACCTGAATGCGGATATAGTCCCAACGCGTCGCGCCGTTGGCTGAGCCGTCAAAACCTTCCGGTTTCCAGCGGACGGTTATGTTGCCCGGATTGGTGGCGGGAACCGTGATTGTGCGGGATATAACAGCGCGGTCGGTGCCGGTATTATCATTGTTGGAACGCGAGCCGATCAGATAGGAGAAACTGCCGGTGTTGGCGTTGCCGTCGGTATTGGTTCCAAGAACATTGACGGTTTCGTTTGGCCGTACCTGCGCGTCATATGCGGTACTGGAACGTGTGCCCGTCCAACCCGTCGGGTCTTCCTGACCCGTGGCGGAATGTTCGAAATTGGCGTTGATTTTGGGCTGCGGGTTTACCGCTTTTGCGCCATTTTGCGTGATATCGAAATAAATATAATATGTCTGCGCGCCGCCATCTTGCACCAGCCATTTAATCTCACCGCGATTATTGGCGGCGGCATCGGTGGTGTCGTTGAAGATGGTGTCGTTATACTCCTGCGTCGCAGCAAGCGCGCCGCCGGGCCGAACAACGCGTATCGAGTTTATGTCGAAAGTCCCGCTGATACCAAGCTGAGTCATCAATGTACCGAAATTGACATTGACCTTGGCGGTGCTGTTGACGCTGGAGGTGGCTGGAAGCGTAACAGGTACGCGGTAATGCCAATCTTGCCCTGTCGCGACGCCGTCAGGATCATACCAACCCGGGACGCGCAAATCGGCCTGTGCCGGAATGAACGGCAAAGTCACCAGGGCAGCCAGCAATAGCATGCAGGCGGCCCGAAACAGGTTGGGCCTTATCATAATGACCGTTATTTAGCGCAAAATGGTTAACGAAAATTATAGTTTGTTGCCAATTTGGAAGTGTTTACATCTGCTATGCCGTTGGTTTGTATCCAATACCCATCAATCCAGCGTGACATTAAATACCAGCGCCATGCTGTCACCGGGGGCAAGAGAAGACGCGGTTCCCGTTACAACGCCAGTGCCATTGGTCCCGCCAGCCGCAAAAGACATCCCGAATGGATCGGTCTCGTCCGCTCCAGACGCGTTGTCATCTTCGGCGCTGGCCGCGCTTCCGCAACTAGTGCCCGTCAGCATGCTGCCCGGTACAAATGCGACATCGCTGGGGACATTATCGCTTGCGCTGACCGCGGTCGCGGTCCCTGATCCCGCATTGTTGACCGTGATGCAGTAGCGGACTGTGGCTCCGGGAATAGCCTTTGGATTGCTGGCGCTAATACCGTCGGAAACAACGCTCGAAATTTTCGAAACCGATAAGTCGGCGACGGGATTGCAAAAAGTGAAATCATAGATTGATATGGCCTGTCCGTCTGGGTCTGCCGGAGCGGTGGTATGGTTACCATATTCGATCGAGATCGTATCAACAGGTGAAGAGAATGTAACGACCACATTGCCGTTTGCCGATGTGCTGCCAGAGCCACCATCACCGATTGCGATATTGCCGATGGTATAATTCACTACACCATTGGTCATTGTCGGTGTCACCGAACTGCCATTATAGCTGCCCGTCACGACCAATTTATCGGCAAAGTCGGCATTGGCGAAATCGACGTCGAAAACCGTGAATTGCGCGCCGGGCACGGCGGTTGGAAGGGTCACCGTGGTAGTCGTGGTCTGGGTAATATTAGTATATTCGATAATCTGATATAGCGACAGTTGCCCGGCACCAAAGCCGCCTGTGTTGCTTGAATTGAGCTCTAGCGGCGAAATATATGTACCATCCGTCGCGACGCTGAAATTTACCGTGCCTATACCGGTGAGTGTG
>CAKZNA010000003.1 GCA_937129355.1 uncultured Sphingomonadales bacterium
AACATGGTCATGCCAACAAATCCGGGCATTACGAAATTAGGGCTAAGCCGTTGGCGGAGATGAATATCACGCCGCTAATTGATGTTATGCTAGTACTGCTGGTGATGATGATACTGGTCATGCCGGTTGCGACGCACAATGTGCCAGTCGACCTACCCACGATTGGGCCGGGCAATGCAAAACCGCAAATTCAGACATTGTTGTTGGCCGAAAATGGCGCGACCTACTGGAATGGCGAGATCATCTCCGCCGGCGCGCTTGCAGAGCGGTTAAAGGTTTCCGCGGTGGTAAAGGATGAGCTGAAAATGCAGACCGAACCGCGCGCACGATACGAGAATTTCAGCAAGCTGATCGTGCAGGTCAAACGGGCGGGGATTACCAGGCTAGGCTTTGTCGGCAACAGGGAATTTAGCATGTGGGATAAGCAGCAATAGCCTGCTGGAAAATCGATCGCACCCAATAAAGAAAGGCCCACCAAATGGCGGGCCTTTCTTTATCAAATTGTCTTATGTTCAGGTTTAGAAGCGGAAGGTTACTCCAGCCGAATAAACCTGTGTCTGTGCATTGCTGCGGCCAACAGTTGTGTCAGCCCCGACATTGAAGGTCATATTTCCTGAATTGTAACCAAGGCCAACACCTACTTCACCCCATGCACGGTCCTGACTAGAAAGCCGGAATGGAACAAAGCCGCCAACACCTGTTGCGAAATTAGCGTTCACGAAATTTGCCTGATCTTCATATTCGTAAACAGCATTCATCGATAGACGCGCTTGCAGTTTCTTCTCTGGCTTGGTGCGGAACTCTATACCCATGCGGCCCTGAAGGCTCTTATAATTGTCGCGTGCAATTGTCAGAGCCGGTCCGCCACCTGTTTCAGTAACGGTGCCGAAATCAACGCTGCTGTAACGAAGACCAATGCCGGGAGCGACAATGATGCTCTTGCCGACAAATTCCTTTGTCAAACCGATCTGAGCACCAAATACCGAACTGTCATCGTCGGTACGAAGCGTGAAAGGAGTCGCGCCAATCGCAACATTACGTGTCGTTTCCGAAGAAAGCTGACCATAGCTAAGTTGGCCATCAATAATCCAGTTACTTTCGGCACGAACGCTACCATAGATCGAACCCATGATCAGCTTGCCTTGCGCCATTTGGCCAAGTGAAGCGGTTGCATCCAGGTCACTATAGTAACCCGAAATACCGACCATCGCATTGTCACTGAGATAACGTTCAACACCGCCAGCTACATAGAAGCCGTCAAAATCGTCATCCGTTCCGCGGCCGGTGAATGGCATGGAATCTGCATTGCCATTGATATAACCGCCAGCAAGGAAGATTGCCGTGTCTTCATCGACACCGCCGGCATATTTGCTTTCGGCCGTATCGCCTGCTGCCGAAGCGGCGGCCTGCGATGCGAAACCCGAAACCGCTGCCGAAGCAAGACGAAGCGGGCTACCGACCGTTGCAACGGTACCACCATTTTCATAGCGGCCACCACCATCAAGACGGCGCTGTGTGAAGCCGAAGGCATTGTCGACCAACGCACGCCCCAGAGACTGCGTTGTGGTTTCCGTTGTCGGAGCCCAGCTATCCAGCGTCGCCTGAATTGTCGCCTGATCTGCAAAGTCAAGGAATGTATACAGGTCGTTCAAATTGCCGCCAGCACGGTTTGCATCCAGCAATTTAGCGTGAGCACGCTGATCGGGGTCGTTTCCGTCCACAACCAAAGTGTAGCCCTGCGCACGAATACGAACCCGCACTGTTGAGGGGCCATATATATAACTAGCTTGAAGAATAGCGGACACGTTACCATCGTTAAAGGCACCGGTCACTGTTCCGCCAGCATCAACAATCGTATATTCGCTAATTACCCGGCTGTTAAAACCAGGCAGCACACCGAATGCAACATTACCACCAACATTGGCATCACCAGTTACGGTAAGCAGGTCGGAAACACCTGGAGCGCCAATATCGACAAGATATGTCGAGCCCGAAGCCATAACGAGACTACCATCAATGGTAAGGTTACCCACGGTACCCATCGTGCCCGGTGCAATCGTGCCTGCAATGCTGGTCACGAATGGCGCGGCCAATGTACCGGTGCCTGAAAGCATGCCGGCAAACAGCGTATAGTCGTTGGCGCTGTTTATCGCACCATCAAGGATTACGCGGCCACCGGTCTGGTTACCGTCATTTTCTAGCGTCAATGCGCCAGCAGCAGCGACATTCAATACTGCTGGACCGCCAACATTCAAACGGTCAATTGTTGCCGCACTTGAAAGTGTTGTCGTGCCAGCCTGATTCAAGGTCACTTCAAAATAGCGTGCGTCCTGATCGGCTGCCGGGTTGGCATCTACATTTTGCGGAACAAAATTTGTTGCGCCCGCTTGACCATTTGCAAGCGATGGAGCCGGAAGCGGATCGCCTTCAGCCTGTGGCTGTACTTCCGCGATTTCTACGCCGCCATCATCCTGCGACTCATTCTCGGCCAGTTCAACGCCATTTTGCGGCGCTTCTTCGGCTAGCTCGACACCATTTTGTGGGGCCTGTTCGCCGCCAGCAATCATGCCGCCATTGTCATGCGACTGATTTTCAGCACCCATAATCATACCGGCACGTGTGCCCGGTGCAGCCGCAGAGGCCACTGCAACTGGTGCATCACCGCTATCAGCTACAGCTGGCTGAGATGCTTCCTCGGCTGTTTCCGCGCCGGCATTCGCCGCCACTTCAACAACCGGTTCGTCTGCGCTTACGGCAGCTTGAACGACAGGTTCTTCAGCATTTGTATTTGGCGCGGAAACTGAAACCAGTGTTTCAGGATCAACCTGACCAATACCGGAAACAAAATTTCCGCCCGCGATAGCTTCACGTGCTGGCGGGGTCAGATCGCCCGTTCCCAAATCCTGACAACCATCACCCGGATTTGTGCCTTCTGGATCAAAGCAAACTTCACCAAATTGTGGTGTGCTTTGGTCTACACCGCCCGATTGTGCATCAGGGAAACCGTTTACGACAGCGCCGCTGGCATCAATGATGCGATATGCAGGGTCAAGCTGCGTTACCCAGTGGCTTGCATCTTCCCAGTTGCCGTCACCACCATTGGTCGTGACATAGCGATACGGGTTTTCAGACGCGATATATTCCGCAAACAGGAACAAAGGCTGATAGAAGCTCTCTGTACCATAGGAGCTGAACACTTGAGGGCCAAAGAAGCGTGAGCCGCCTGACAATACGCCGATCTGAAGATTTTCATCGGATAGCGTATTATTCGCAGCATCAAGGATCAGTGGACCGCCGGAATCGCCGCCAGCCGTTGTACCTTCACGAACGCGAGGCTCATCTTTGTAAAGATTAAAATCAAACGGGTTGGTTTTGTTCGGATCATCAAAATCAAGACGGTACAATACCTGTGGCAGATCGCCGAAAGGTTGGCCGAACAAGAAAGTGTTGCGGTCATTAAAATTGGTCAGCGCGCCGAGCATATTTTCAGCTGACTTCCGGCGCCAATCGATGCCCTGGCTGGCACCAGTTGTACCGCTACCTGTGCGGCCATAACCTGTGATATTTACGTGATAGCCTGTGCCATCTTGATCGGTGATCTGGCCTGGATCTGGTAATGGCGAAAATAGCAATGCCCAGGTTGGGATATTCTGTGCTGGGTCAGATAATGTTGCCACAGCGATATCTGCTTCCAGAAAACCGAAAGCGTTGGGGTCAACCAACGAGTCTGGGTGATATGAAATCCGGCTGACATTATAAACGAATAGATCGGGGTTGGATGCGAAGCCATTGTTGATCCAGTCAATGAAACCGGGAAGCGCATTGGAATTGAAAGAAAAGGCAGACTGTAGCGTCCCGTTCGTATCAAAATCGCTTTCCGGGTTGCTGTTCACACAGTGCGCCGCAAACAATACAGTACGCGGATTGATCAGCGTACCCGTGCAAACGAAGCCATCGTTGCGGAAAAATTGGCCAACGCCATTCACGACATCATCTGGGTCGCTGATGTCAGCGGGCGTGAAATTGTCATTTGGCACAATTGCCTGTGCAGGCGTTACCATCGCCATCGCGGCGATCGTACCAGCAGCTGCAGAACGGAAGAGTGTTGAGCGCATGTTGCGCGAAAGTGTTTTTGTCATGATTTCCCTGATCCCTGAATCGATCCGAATTGGATGGAAGCAATTACTATACGATTTTACGTTTGTGCCAAGGCCAGGATGTTAATTTAGCGTTAATGCGTAACAAAATTACAACAGTGGCGAATATCCGAACAGAATTATGCGCAAGCATGAGCATTTCTGCGGCGCATGTCGATTTTATACAACAAGTTCAGCAACAAAAGAAGCGAATCATCTGCGCGACTCGCACGCCCGGATTTTACATTTATATCTCGTTTTGGATGAAAATCGGACCATTGCCGTTTTGAATAGCAAGCTTATTCATCATACTATCCCCTGCTGACAACACCGGTGGGCACAAAAACCACAAGATGTTGTGGCGGGCAAAACGGCTGTCACATTTTTTCGTCTTTTTTTGATCTACCCCCTTGCGCATTTGTCAACTTCTAGGAAGTCCATGCGTCGCTGCATTGCAGCACAAAATGGGCTGCGATGAGTGGAATCAAAATAGCGACGAACCGAATGGTGAATTTACCATTTACCCTCTTGCGTTTTAAAATGAATGAGCCACTATAGGTAGCGGTTGGCCATCGGGGGCATACCTACAAATTGTGTTTTCTGCTGCAGGACGTGATTCTGTGGACAAGATAATATTCTCCGTCGATAAGCTGGGGAAAAGCATAATTTTCCCCTCGCATGGCCCTTAAAAATGCTAGGGTGGACGCTTGTCCTTCCGAGTCGAACAAGATGAGAACATCGGGTCGCGGCCTGTAACAGCTGCAAATCCGCCATTCGCATATATCTTGTGGTGAGAAAGCGGGCGGGCAAACGGGGTGACCTGCCTGTCTTTGAAATAAAGAGGGAGCAGGGATTAAAAATGGAATTCAGAGATACGAGCCAAGGGGCCGACGGAGATTTAATGAGCGACGTGCTGGAAATGGATGCGCCCAAGGCAAAGAAGCCTGCGAAGGGAAAAGAGGCAAAAAAGGTGAAGAGTAATACCGATATTACGACCGAGGAGCTTATTGAGGCTGCGCCTGAGAAAAAGGCGGCGGCGGAAAAAGCTGCGCCCAAATCTGAGAGCAAGCCAAAGCCTGACAGTAAGACCGTCAATAAGCGCCGCTTTGATGTTGTCACTGACGACAGCCGTGATGCGCTGCTCACCGAGTTTGGCAAGGAAACCCTGAAAGACCGTTATCTGCTTCCCGATGAAAGCTTTCAGGATCTGTTTGCCCGCGTCGCCGATGCCTATGCCGACGATGCCGAACATGCGCAGCGGCTATATGATTATATCTCGAAGCTGTGGTTCATGCCGGCAACGCCTGTCCTGTCCAATGGCGGAACGGGACGCGGGCTTCCGATCAGCTGCTATTTGAACAGCGTTGATGACTCGCTTGGCGGCATCGTCAACACTTGGAACGAAAATGTCTGGCTCGCATCACGCGGCGGCGGCATCGGAACTTACTGGGGCAGCGTTCGCGGCATTGGTGAGCCGGTTGGCCTAAACGGCAAGACCAGCGGCATCATTCCTTTCGTGCGTGTGATGGACAGCCTGACGCTTGCTATTTCGCAAGGCTCGCTACGCCGCGGGTCAGCTGCATGCTATCTGGATGTCGACCATCCGGAGATTGAGGAATTCCTCGAAATCCGCAAGCCTTCTGGCGACTTTAACCGTAAAGCACTCAACCTGCATCACGGCGTCCTCCTCACCGACGAATTTATGGAAGCCGTGCGCGAAGGTGCCGAGTTTGATCTTAAATCACCCAAGACAGGCGAAGTGCGCAGCACCGTTGATGCGCGTTCCTTGTTCCAGAAATTGGTGGAAACCCGCCTTGCCACCGGCGAACCCTATATCGTTTTCGCCGACACGGTGAATAATAACATGCCCAAGCATCATCGCGATCTGGGCCTGAAAGTTTCTACCTCCAATCTTTGCAGCGAGATTACCCTGCCCACCGGCCGCGACCATCTGGGCGAAGACCGCACGGCGGTTTGCTGCCTATCTTCGCTCAACCTGGAAAAATGGGATGAGTGGAGCGTCGAGAAAGGTTTCGTAGAAGACGTGATGCGCATGCTCGACAATGTGCTTCAGGACTTTATCGACCGTGCGCCCGATGAAATGGCGCGCGCGAAATATTCCGCCAGCCGCGAACGGTCTGTTGGCCTTGGCGTCATGGGCTATCACAGCTTCCTGCAAGCACGCGGGCTGGGCTTTGAAAGTGCTCTCGCAAAATCATGGAATATGAAAATCTTCAAACATATCCGCGCGCAGGTTGACGAGGCATCGATGATGCTCGCCACCGAACGCGGCCCTTGCCCCGATGCAGAAGATCAGGGCGTGATGGAGCGTTTCAGCTGCAAAATGGCGATCGCGCCGACAGCCTCCATCAGCATCATCTGCGGCGGCACATCGGCCTGCATTGAGCCGATCCCGGCGAATATCTACACGCATAAGACGCTATCGGGCAGCTTCATCGTGAAGAACCCGCATCTACTCAAAGTCCTTCAGGAGAAATCGAAGGACAGCAATAATGTGTGGAACAGCATCCTTGAAAAAGGCGGCAGCGTTCAGCATCTCGATTTCCTTTCCGCCGAAGAAAAGGATAGCTTCAAAACCTCCTTTGAGATTGACCAACGCTGGCTGATCGAACTGGCGGCGGACCGCACGCCTTATATTGATCAGGCGCAGTCGCTGAACCTCTTCATTCCGGCGGATGTCGAGAAATGGGACCTGCTGATGCTGCATTTCCGCGCATGGGAACTGGGCGTCAAATCGCTCTATTATCTGCGCAGTAAATCCATGCAGCGCGCTGGCTTTGCCGGTAGCGAAAGCGGCGATGCAGAGGCGAGTGCCGATGGCGGGGTAGAGGCGGATAATACGCTCGATCCCAAAACGGTCGAGCTGATGACCAAAGCCGGCGAAACTGACTATGACGAGTGTCTCGCCTGTCAGTAAAGCTACGATCAAAATAGCATTTTGATTGCGTTGGGCGCGGCGCCCATCATTTGAGAATTTGAGGAAACGGAAAATATGTCACTTTTAGAAGCCCGCAAGACTTACAAGCCATTTGAATATCCATGGGCCTATGACATGTGGAAACGGCAGCAGCAGATTCACTGGCTGCCCGAAGAAGTTCCGTTGGGCGAAGATTGCCGCGATTGGGCGCAGAAAATTTCGGAGCATGAACGCAACCTGCTGACGCAAATCTTCCGTTTCTTTACGCAAGCGGATATCGAGGTGCAGGATTGCTATCACGAAAAATACGGGCTGGTGTTCAAACCGACCGAAGTGAAGATGATGCTCACATCCTTTTCCAACATGGAAACCGTGCATATCGCAGCGTACAGCCATTTGCTCGACACAATCGGCATGCCAGAGTCTGAATATTCTGCCTTCCTGGAATATGAAGAGATGGCCGACAAGGTGAATTATCTCGATGAATTTGGCGTCGATAGCGACGAAGATATCGCCCGCACGCTCGCCATGTTTGGCGGCTTTACCGAAGGGGTTCAGCTTTTCGCGTCTTTCGCCATGCTGATGAATTTCCCGCGTTTCAACAAGATGAAAGGCATGGGGCAGATCGTTTCATGGTCAATCCGCGACGAAAGCCTGCATTGCGAAGGCATCACCAAATTGTTCCACGCCTTCACGAAAGAACGCGATTGCCTAACCAAATCGGTTAAGGAAGATATTATCGATTGCTGTCAGAAAGTCGTGCGCCTGGAAGATCGCTTCATCGACCTCGCGTTTGAAATGGGCCCCGTGCCCGGCATGACCGCGAAGGAAATTAAACGCTATATCCGCTATATTGCCGACTGGCGCCTGCAACAGCTGGGCTTGCAGCCTGTCTATATGGTGGAGGATCACCCGCTGCCATGGCTCGCACCGCTGATCAACGGCGTGGAGCACGCAAACTTCTTCGAAACCCGCGCCACCGAATATTCCAAAGCCTCCACCCGCGGCGATTGGGGCGAAGTATGGGCAGGCTTTGATAAGCGCAAGAAAAAGACCGCCAATGATGCGGGTCTAACTGAGGCGTTGGATGAGGCGGATATGTTTGAAGATGCGGGGGTTGCGGCGGAGTGAGTGACATCAGTAAGCTAATAAGCGACTCGATCAATATACCCCGAGTGCCCGAAATACACATACCAAATCCTGCAAAATATGCTGTTGAAGCAATTTACGAAGAGATCCACGAATTTGAATCCGCTCTCGATGAAGAACATGAGTTAGGCATGAGCATAGTTGGCGGTCCGGCAGGACTTTGTCTCCATGTAAGAGAAATCTATCGATATGGTACGGACAAGTTGGTATTTGATGGCATAAGTTCTGAGGGTAGCCCACTTCGTCTAATGCAGCATCTATCCCAACTCAGCTTTCTAATGGTTGCGGCAAAAAAAATAGGAGACAAAGCCGCCCGCATTGGCTTTCACGAACCGCAAGAAGATCATAACCCTTGACCAGAACAGAATAAGAACATACGCCTAAACAGGTCAAGGGAGCAGCACATGAACTCAATCGAATTTTGCGCAGGAGCTGGCGGCCAAGCACTTGGCCTGGAACAGGCCGGGTTTGCTCATAATGCTCTCGTCGAGATTGATTCCGATTGCGCGGCAACCCTCAGATTAAACCGGCCTCAATGGGATGTGCGCTGCGATGATATGAACGGGTTTGACGGCGGCTCATTTGCTGGCACCGATTTATTTGCCGGCGGTTTGCCCTGCCCCCCTTTTTCAGTTGCGGGAAAACAGCTCGGCGAGAAGGACGAACGCAATCTTTTTCCAGCTGCCATCCGCCTGATTGACGAGATTAAGCCCAAAGCCATCATGATTGAAAATGTACGCGGGTTTCTCTCGGCGGTATTTGAAGACTATCGCAATGGATTGAAAAGCCAGCTAAAAAAACTCGGTTATAAGACCGACTGGCGGCTCTTGAACGCATCCGATTTTGGCGTTCCGCAATTGCGTCCGCGCGTTGTGATCGTTGCTGTACGTGATGACTATGTCGATGCGTTCGATTGGCCAACGGCACTTCCGCACAACCCGCCGACCGTAGGCGAAACTTTGGTCGACTTGATGGCCGCTGGCGGGTGGCGTGGTGCGAAAAAATGGGCGAAGGGCGCTGATGATATCGGCCCCACCATCGTTGGCGGTTCCAAAAAACATGGCGGACCAGACCTTGGCCCCACCCGCGCTCGCAAGGCATGGGCAACATTGGGCGTAGAAGGCAAAAGCTTGTTTAACGAAGCGCCAGGCGCTGATTTTGTCGGCACTCCCCGCCTGACCACCCGCATGGTCGCCCGTCTGCAAGGCTTTCCCGACGAATGGCAATTCCACGGCAAGAAAACCACCACCTACCGCCAAATAGGCAATGCCTTTCCGCCCCCAGTCGCAAAGGCAGTCGCGACGAACCTGAAGGTCGCCATGTCAGTGCAAAAGCACTTTTTGGTACGTGCTGCATGAATCTGTTTTCCGATAGCGGTTATCGGCCACTTGGAGCAGACCACATCGATCACAAGGATTTATCCAAACTCGAAGCTGAATTGCTCGCCGCTGTTAACGGCAAAGAACTATTCGAAGAAAAATTGCGCGGCTTTTTTCGATCGGCAATAGACGAAGTGATCGACACTGGGCGGACAGGTCGTTTTTTTCTGAGTGATTTGGAAAAGACCGAAAAAACTTATCTCGGCACCAAGTTCGAGATTTTGCTGCGCGATTGGTTACAAGTACCCCAGGGTATCCTACTTGATCTTCAAATTGGTGGGCAAGAAGTCGATGTGAAGTCGACCACGCTGGGCGGCTATGGCTGGATGATTCCACCAGAGGCCATAAACGAACTATGCATCCTGCTGCGTGTGAACGAGAAAGCTGCCAAATGTGCCGTAGGGATTGTACGGGCTCGTCCGGAATATCTTAGAGATAGTGTAAATCGAGACAAGAAAACTGGGTTTTCGAAAGTCGGCCGAAACAATATTTGGTGGTTGGTTCTCGACTTCATCTATACACCCAATTTCTGGACACAGATCGACGATGGTCTGCGCAACAAAATTATGCAAAGCGGAGCGGGAACGAAGCGACTGGCAACCTTGTTCGAAAATTGCATTAATATTCCCGTTTCACGGGTGCTTGTTGAAGCTGTTGCGGCCCAAGACGATTTTATGAAGCGCATTCGGCGCAACGGTGGTGCGCGGGATATTCTCGCTCCTAAAGGCATTGCTGTTCTCTATTCAGAAACCGACCGAGAGCTTATGCAAAAATTGGGCATCAAATTTGGCTATCGAGAATTCGTTTCCCATCAAGCCCGCTCGGTCAATGAAGCGAAATTGCTGAAAGCTGCAGGGCACATAGATTAAGACGGTTTTCTACCCTCGATCAAAGTACCACTTTGATCGAAACCCGTCAGCACCATTCCCGCTTATACCCGCGCCATTGCTCGGCCAGTCCTTCGCACACCAGCCGGTCGTCCAAAAACTCCGCGCCTCTGCGTCTCCGCGCGAATAAAATCTCACACGAAGACACAAAGGCACGAAGCTCTACCGCCAATAATCATCCCTCAAGGCACCATCAAACCTGCCGCCTTTTAGGCAGCATCGCTTGAAATCTTTTCCCCGAACCGCATGGGCATGGGTCGTTACGGCCTAGCTTTTCATTAAGCTCAACCTCCCCGCCCTTTATCGTGCGGAAACCCCGCTTTACGCGCGTTTCACTCGGGAAGCCTTTGCGGCGTTTGGACATGACCTCGAAAGCTCGGGCTATCATCGTGTTTGTTATAATTTGTCATTTTGACCTCCTATATTCACTGCCAGTTTATCGGCGTTTCTTTGTAAGGTTTTGCCACCACCTGATAATCGTCACGGTATAAAAGCTGCCCGGGATTGCGGGTGGCAATCTGGCTGATCGGAATGTCACATTCTTTCAGCATCGCCGCCATCAGATGCGCATTACCCACCATTTCGGCTGCATCGCCGCGAAACCAGCAGATGCCTACCGGTTGCCGCCGCTTGCGGGAACGAACGGTAAAGCTGCCATTATCAGGGCACGGCAGATGATCGTTGAACCAATCCAGCAGCTCGCGCAGCGGCAGATAGAAATGATAGGGCGTTGCATCGTCGTAAACGACATCAAGCGCAGCCTGAAAAATACCGTAATAGCCCCTGCGGCCCTTTATCCGCTGGGGCGAAATGAATCGCACATACATAAAAATACCCTCACCCGTGCAGACGCAGCTACGCCATCACGGTAAATCACATAAATTTCGGGAATGCCGCGCGCCTTGCGTCGCAGCTATTCGATGGGGCCAACCGCCCCGATTATGCCAAGGGCGGAGGCGTCAGGATGATAAACTTAAACATCTTCGTACCTCTTGAATATTCCGTTTGAAGGGGGCGGATAGGGCAAAGGGAAGCATTTGTCCAGAAAGCCAGCTTCTACCTTCGATCAAAACACCAGTTTGATCGAAACAAATTCTTCACCCCTGCCCGCTAAACCCGTGCGCATGTTGGCTAAACGGACATTTGGAAAGCTCGGCAAGCGGGCGGCGGCGCGGCTGGCGACACAGATTGATGG
>CAKZNA010000004.1 GCA_937129355.1 uncultured Sphingomonadales bacterium
GGTAAAAGGAGCTTAAGTCATATGTCCGATCAAGCGATATTGTAATCGTTCCAGTGACACCGTTGCGGGCCTGATACCCGTTATACGGGCCAGCATCGGAATTTACGCCATCGGTCATTTGAGAGAGTGGAAAGCGGCTCGTGCCGCTACCTAGCGCCGCATCAACAGATGTCGATAGTTTTGCAGGTCCTGAAATATTCTGCGCCAAAGCGGGCTGCACAGCCATAATGGCTCCTGCAGCAACCGAAGCAATGGCGATGGTCTTTGTCAATTTTTGCATTCTTTCCTCCTGTTGTTGCCCCGGATATCAATCGGAGCGATTGCATTACCGGGATCACGAGAGGAGGACGCAACTGATGGCGGAAAGGTTCAACGCGCGAGAAATTTAAACGCGATTATTCCCCACCATGTCATCAGACGAACGTGGAATCGACATTTGCCACGAGAGGTTACGCTTCTGGTGGAACAAGTCTGGGCCCGTGTTCTAAGCAGTCAATACGAGACGGCAGATAATTAGGACGCGCGGCTTTCATGCGCAGCGCTGGTACTCTGATGAGATGTTCGTGCGGACATTGCAGTCCAGCTTATTTGACATTCGCCAGATATTGAATGGGCGAAGACCATGCGCGTTCCTGAATAGTCTTCTGAAGATCAGGACGCGGGGCGACGCCGACGCGGATGGCATCCCATGTTGACCAGCGGCATGTCGGGTTTTCAAGCGCGCGGGCATAGTAAAATGCGCGTTGATCAGGGTCGAAGTTCGGATCACGCCACACTGTCCTTAGTTCGCTGGCCCCGGTGTCGCGGTTTATGGAGCAATCCGAAATATCGACCTTTGCCCCGTTATCAGGGCAGCGCCGCGTTTTGGGATCGACCTTTGCGCCTCCTGCGCAGGCAACATCGATGACTTGTTCCTGCGTTTTACCAGACGCATCGATCCAACCTTTGATGATTTGTAACCGCTGCAGCGGTGCGGCATCGGGGTCTGCCGTTGAAATCAGCAGGAAGCCCAACTGGCCCGATCTTTTTGATATTGAGCTGCCCATCGGCACGCCCGTTCGGTACGCGCGAGCGACCATGTCGTCAGCATCGATCATAGAATCGGCAAAATCAAACCCGGCAAAGAAGCGCAGCCGCATGCGCGGACCGGAGGTTGCAAAAGTTTCCTTTCGGCGAAAGGCAGCATAGATTGAATCGCGGGTATTTTCCTCCGCCCAGACGCCGGCGAGGCCTGACGCGCCGAATGTCGGCGGGGCACCGGTCATATAAGCTTCTCCATCGACTTTTTTGATCGATCTGGATGAAAACAGCGACGTGAGCGTTGCATCAAACCACGCTAGAGGTGCTGATCCGCGCGATACTTCCGTCGCGGAAAGCAATCCCAATTTTGAATTGAAAGCGGACTCGTCATTCTCGGCTGCAGCAGTGTGTGTGTCGCTCGATCCAATGAAGCCAAAATCATAGGGGTTCTTTGAAGCCTTCTGGTCCAGCGTAAGCCCTCTACGCAAGGCTTGCCGTACATAGCTGCCATTTGGTTCGCTGAGCATATTCGAAGCGACCCTGTAAGGCATGATTTCAAAATCGGCCCATTCGTCGCGTGTGGAAAGGGCTGGATGGGTTTCTGACGTACCTTTGATCTGGGTAATCTCGACCAGTGGTTCATTGCGTGATCGCTGCTCAATATAATTTGCCTCAATCGGCTTACCTTCCCAATTGGTCATTGCAAACATATGGCCATTCGACCCGTTTGAATTATGCGGAATTGCCAAACTTTCGGATCCATTTTCCCGCAGCGTGTCCATCCAGTCCCAAAGATCTTCTGGATTCTGCGAATGTAGCCTTGAAAATGGTTCGACTGGAACCCGGCTTCCTTTGAAGATCACATTACGGTGCAGGTTTCCGCGGTCATCCGACGATGTTGTATATTCATAACCGACAAATGTGGTGAAGCGCCCCGGGTCATTATGCCGTTCTGCCGCTTCAATAACGCCCTGCCAAGTCTTGCTGCCAATTTCGAGAACTTCGCTCCGGGGGATGTCGCCGTTTGCAACCGCGCTGGCCAATTTCGGGAGAAAGGTCGAAAATGCGCTGAGCCTCTCAGCAACATCAGTTAGGTCGGTGCCCATATTATCCGGCGCATTGATGTCGTGCAGCGGCTCTGTCACCTCATATTTGGAAAAGGCCGATTTTGTGTCGGCCGCCTCGGCTGCCGCTCCCATAAACATCGCATGATCGGTTACGGCATAGAAATCGAGCGCGCGTTTCTGTTGCAACTGCATACCTGCGGGATGATCAATCGCTTCGCCCTTGGCAAACCGGTAAGCATCATCGGGCGTGGCCAAGGTACCAAATTGATAAGCGTCAAAGGAATTTGTCGTATGAACGTGGAGGTCGCCAAAAAAGGCAGTTTTGTTGGGATTGGAAGCCGCATCCGTTGCAGCAGTTTTGGCCTCAGGGCCCGCAAGCTCTATATTGGATTCAAACAAGCTGGCAGAGAGATCAGCCTGATCCAAATCGTCAAGGTCTGCGCCGCCGCCGGAACATCCGGTCATGGCCACAGCCAATACTGATCCCAAAAATGTCCAACATATTGGCTTGCTCATATTATCATATTCCCGACTAAATTTGAGGCATACTAACACTTGCTATGCCCATATTTGCAGCATGTAAACGGGCAACGGAGGCGTCACATGAGACCTGTTTGCCCAGAAGCGGCGGAGCTCCGGAAAGCCTGGGCCAAACACTGCACTGGATATTCAGCAATGATGATACCGGATTTTCCCATTGACGCGGCAATGGGCGCCATCCATTGCGAAACGCATGCGCTTCTTTTCTGACAATGCGGCACCAGTGCATCCAAAGGTGATGCAGGCCATCACGGATGCCAACCGGGTAGACACTGCCTATGATGGCGACGCCCTATCGCAGAAATTGGATGCGGCCTTTGGCGAGATTTTTGACGCCGAAGTTAGCGTCATTTGGGTGCCCACGGGTACGGCCGCCAATTGTCTCGCGCTGGCCGCCATGGCGAAACCGCATCAGGGGATCATCTGCCACCGCGAGGCGCATATCGAAATGGATGAAGCTGGCGCTCCGGGATTTTATACGGGCGGCGCAAAGCTGATGCTGGTTGACGGTGAAGGCGCGAAGATTGCCCCCGACACAGTTGAGACATTGCTGGGTTCTATCCGTGATGATGTGCATCAAGTGCAGGCCGCTGCAGTATCGATTACCAACGCGACCGAATATGGTTTGACCTATACACCAGACGAAGTTTCAGCGTTAGGCAAACTTTGCGACGAGCGCGGGCTCGGTCTGCATATGGACGGCGCGCGCTTTGCCAATGCTGTCGCTTCACTTGGTTGCAGCCCGGCCGATTTAACCTGGAAGGCGGGTGTGAAGGCATTGTCATTCGGCTGTGTCAAAAATGGCGGAATGAACGCCGAAGCGCTTGTGTTTTTTGATCGTGATTTGGCAAACGACACTTTCTACCGCCGCAAGCGCGCGGGCCACCTGCAATCAAAGGGCCGCTATTTGGCAGCGCAACTGCTCGCCATGCTAGAGAATAACCTCTGGCTCGAAAATGCCAGCACAGCAAATCAAACTGCACAGATAATTGCGAATGCGGCCGGTGGTCGATTGCGTTTTCCGGTTGAGGCCAACGAAGTCTTTATCGCCCTGTCGGAAGCCGAAGCCGGAAAATTACGTGACGAGGGATTTGATTTTTACGACTGGCCAAATCCGGAAGATGGATCGCCCGGCGCGCGGCTTGTGACCAGCTGGCAGCATAGTGAAAAAGACGTGCAGCCACTGGCGGAAGCGATTGCCGCGCTGTGAACCGCCCGGCCAAGAATGATGAAGCCGCATTGCAAGCGGCCCGGGAGCTAGCGCCCCAACCTGAAACCGATTTTGGGTTGTTCCACCCGCGCGTCATGTTCCCGTTCCTGTTGCTCTCACTCATCTGGGGTTCGACTTGGCTCGTCATTCGCGACCAGATCAACAGCGTTCCGGCGGGATGGTCAGTGACCTATCGGTTCATAGTTGCGGCGGCAGGCATGTTTGCGCTTGCCAAGATTATGGGCCTGAAAATCGCTATAGATGCGCGCGCGCATCGCTGGGCTGTTTTGGTTGGCCTGCTGCAATTCATGCTGAATTTCAATCTTGTATATGCCGCAGAACATTATGTGACATCGGGTTTGGTTGCGGTGTTGTTTGCACTGCTCATCGTTCCAAACGCAATTTTGGGACGATTCCTTTTGGACAAGCCCGTCACTCTCAATTTCTGGATCGGTTCGTCCATAGCCATCATCGGTGTGGGAATGTTGATTTTGCGCGAATATCGGGTGGCTCCGGTTGGCGCAAACGAAGTGCTGATCGGTACATGCTTAACAATCGTTGGCGTTATTGGTGTTTCCTTTGCCAATGTGTTGCAGGCATCCCACCGGCTGAACCGATTTCCGATTGTCAGCGTGCTAGCATGGGCAATGTTCTACGGTATGGCGATCAACGTTATTTGGTCGCTGATATTCCATGGGCTGCCCGTTTGGGACAGCCGGCCAAGTTATGCTTGGGGAATAGCCTATCTTGCAATCATAGGATCGGTCGTGACCTTCCCGCTATATTTCGGCCTTATACGCGATATCGGCCCGGGAAAGGCTGCTTACACAAGTGTATTTGTTCCTGTAGTCGCGATGCTGCTTTCAACGTTATTTGAAGGATATGTCTGGTCAGGTTTGGCGGCCGGCGGCGCGGCGCTGGCCGTGATCGGGTTACTGATATCAATGCGAGTTGGAAAAGCCCAGAATAAAGGCAAGCGCTCAATCTAGTTTCCGGCCGATAGCATTCAGTCCGATTTTATAATCCGCAAAACGCGGTTCCCATCCGAGCAATCGCTTGGCTTTCCGATTACAGACACGCCGGTTCTCTGCATAAAACCCCTGCGCCATAGGCGATAAATTCGCGTCTTTTAGGCTTTCCAATGGCGGATAAGGCAAACCCAATAGATCACAGGCATATTCGATCACTTCATTTTGTGCACATGGCCTGTCATCGGATAAATTGAAGATGCCGGATGGTTTATCAAATGAAGCAAGGATACCGCCAACAATATCATCCACGTGAACACGGCTGAAAACCTGATTGGGCAAATCGATGCGCCTCGCTTTGCCCGATCGAACCCGTTCAATCGCGCTACGCCCCGGACCATAGATGCCGGGCAACCGGAATATACGCATATCTTCGCGTAGCTTCTGCCATGCCATATCTGCTTCGCTTCGCGCCTTTCGGCGGCCCGAACCAATCGGCGCGCTTTCATCCACCCAAGCGCCGCCAACATCGCCATAGACACCCGTCGAAGAAAGATAGCCCACCCATTTTGCGGGCGCCGACCTGACCGCCTCTCCATATTTTTCCAATACCGGGTCGCCGCCGTCTTTGCTCGGAGGGATCGAGGACAGAATATGTGTGGCGCGCGCCAGTTCAGATGTCACCGCGCCAACGTCATCAAACGCAACGCTATCCTCGTCGCTCGTCCGCCTTGTGCCAGCTACGGTCCAACCTTCCCTGCGAAGGTAGCTGGCTAAATAACCAGCCGTGTAGCCCATGCCAAAGATGAAGAGATGCATCGTCATGCCAGGCATCGTCTGCAATCAATTCGCTGTCGTCAAGCCGATATGCTTGCAAAGCAGCCCTCGGCTTGCAAAGAGTGTGAGCGAGAGAGGGGCATAAGGCACAATGTCTGAAATCGAAAAGCTAACCGCCACGTCGCTTGGCGAAATTCCGCATGGTTTCTTCGGGCGCAAGGGCGGTGTTTCAAAAAATGTCTATGAAAGCCTGAATGTCGGCCTTGGCTCGGATGACAATGCCGATGCGGTCACCGAAAACCGCAGCCGGATAGTCGACGCTGCACTGCCTGGCGCGGATCTTTGCACCGTCTATCAAATTCATTCGCCGAGAGTTGTAACGGTCGATAGCCCATTCGGTGACAATCGCCCCGAAGCCGATGCCATGGTGACCGATCGACCAGGAATTTTGCTCGGCATCCTGACTGCGGATTGCGTGCCCGTATTATTTGCCGACAGTTCAGCCGGCGTAGTCGGGGCAGCGCATTCTGGCTGGAAAGGATCTAT
>CAKZNA010000005.1 GCA_937129355.1 uncultured Sphingomonadales bacterium
ATCAATCATTATCCGTCCAGAACTGTATGTAACCGCAGCTTTCTCTGCCGCAGCTGCCTATGCCGCCATGACGGCGATTGGCATGCCGCCCTTCCTATCCGCACTGGTCGCCGCCAGCATCGGGTTCCTACTGCGCGGTGCGGCCATCCGGTGGAAATTGGGATTGCCAAGCTATGGTAATGATAGCGAATCTCGTTAAAGACGCACCTCATGAATTATAAGAATTTTCGCCGCTGGCATATCTGGCTTGGTTGGTTGATCGGCGTGCCACTGATTATCTGGACGCTATCCGGTCTGGTCATGGTGCTCACACCCATCGAGGAAATTCGCGGCGAGCATTTGCGAGCAAAACTGCCGGCAGTCGAGGCCGGGTTAAACCCTGTTCCGCCTGCGATGGAAGTGCGTGCTGTCAAAAAACTGTCGCTTGAACAGCAACCCGCCGGTCCGGTTTGGGTGATCGCCTATTCCGATGGCGGAATGCGGCGGGCCGACCCGAAAAGCGGCGCATTGCTTCCTATGGTTGCGGCGGCGGAGGCGAATGTCCTTGCCGCCGGCTATCACGAAGGCGCTGAGAATATAACAGGCGTCCGGCGCTTCGAAGCGGAGGAATCGCCGCTTGATTTAAGACGTGCACGCCCAAGCTGGCAGGTCAGCCTGGATAATGGCACGCGGATATATATCGATGCTGAAAGCGGCGGGCTGCTTGCCATTCGGACAGATCGATGGCGTGTCTTTGATTTCATGTGGGGCTTACATATCATGGACCTGGAAACCCGCGAAGATAGCAGCCACCCCATCTTGATCGGCTTTGCAGCGCTTGCGCTTATTAGCCTGTTGCTCGCCTTCATCATGCAAATCTGGCGGCAGCGGCGTAAAGGTAAAAGCTAACGCATTTTCGCTTCGGCAAGCAACGCCAGCAGGGCCGCCTGAATTGCGATATGCGCGTCCTTATTCTCCCAGGATTCATCCGGCGCATGGGCATTTTTTGAAAGCCCACCACGGCTGATTGTAACCGCAGGAACCCCTTTCGACATAGGGATATTGGAATCGGTTGATGAAGCCGTCAGCTGTGGTTCGATACCGACGCTGCTCAGCGCCGCACTCACATTCGCGATCAAGCTAGAGTCGGGATCGGTCTCGCCCGCTGGTCGTTTGCCGACAGGTTTAATTTCAACTGTTAGCGCATCATTGCTTTTGCGCCGCGCATTTTCGGTTGCCAGTGCATCGGTCATTGCTTTTTGGAATGCATCATCAAGCTGCTGCAACTTGGCCGGGTTTTGCGACCGCATATCAACCTCCATCCAGCTTTCAAACGGTATGGAGTTGATCGATGTCCCGCCGCCAATACGCCCAACAGAGAAAGTTGCCTTCGGTCCGCCCTTTGTGATCGGTGTCGCGGCCAGGGTGAAATTACGAATTGCCTCGGCCAGCGCCTGATGCGGATGGCCGCGCCCGAATGCGCCGTAGCTATGTCCGCCCGGCCCTTTGAAAGTCACGCGGTAACGGTTCGACCCAACCGCCTTCGTAATCAGGCGGCTCGCTGACCCGCCATCAATGGCGATAAAACTGTCAATCTTCGGCCCGCCATCGCGGAAAAGATGCCTCACGCCGCGTAAGTCGCCAAGGCCCTCTTCTCCAACTGAGCCGACAAATAATATATCATCTTCAGTTTGAATATCATGCTTTGCCATCACCTCGATAAGGCTCAGCAAAAGCACCATTCCTTGCGTGTTATCGCCGATACCAGGCGCATAAAAGACATTGCCCTCACGGCGCACCGTGACGTCAGTTTCCTTGGGGAATACGGTATCGATATGCGCAACGACCGCGACTATGCGCTTGCCGCTTTTGCCTGCGCGCCGCGCCAGAACATTGCCTTCGCTATCGATGCTGACATCGGTTAAACCCAGCGCCTTTAGCCGTTTGGCAAAATCAGCTGCACGTATTTCTTCGCCAAAAGGCGGGGCAGGAATTTCGGTTATGGCGATCAAGCGCTCTACATTGCGGGCGTTCATGTCGATGATCGATTGAAAGGCGGCGGCCACTTTCGGCGATTCGCGAATATCCGCAACACGTTTTGTAGCGGGATTGGCAGGGCCCTGTGCAGATGCATTCGCGGTGGTCGGTTTGGCCGCAACCGCGCCGCAGCTTGCAAGCAACAGGCCCGCCATCGATACTATGATACCACCAATTTTCACGCCATCGTCTCCCGGATAATTCTGTGGGACGACACAACAATCAAATCGCGACAAAATCCAGCAAATTATGTGAAACGGCAAATACCAAACATTATCATTTAGCGATAAATCGCCGGGAACAGCTTTTTCAGGTTAGCAACCTTCGGCTTGTCATAAGCCTTGATATACCCGCTATTCGGATTCTTGCGCATATAGTCCTGATGATAGGTTTCTGCCGCGAAGAAACTATAAGGCTCTATCGTCGTCACAATCGGTGCATTCCAGATGCGCGCTTTGCCAAGCTGCGCAATATAGGCTTGAGCAGCGCCGCGCTGCGCACCATTCGCGGGGAAAATCGCGGTGCGATATTGTTTGCCGGTATCCGGCCCCTGCCGATTGAGTTGGGTCGGGTCATGCGTCACCGAAAAGAAAATGTGAAGAAGCTGGTTATAGCTAACCTCATTTGGATTATACCGAATGCGCACCGATTCTGCATGTGCAGTCAAGCCGTCACTGACCGGGCCATATTTGGCGGTTGATTGCTTGCCGCCCGAATAACCCGATTCAACGCTGACCACACCGTTCACGCGTTCAAAGACGCCTTCAATGCCCCAGAAACATCCGCCTGCAAAAACGGCGGTAAGCGTTCCGGCGGGTTCGGTAATCGGCCTTGCCGGTGCGGGGATACGAATGCCCTCTTTGGCATGGGCGATGGTTGAGATTGAAAGGTCGGGCCGGCTGCTTTCGGGAATGGCCGGATAGACCAGCACGGCTAAAGCCAGCGAAAAGATAGATAAGCCAGCTATGCGGAGGCGGTTATTTTTGGGCGATCTTACTTTCATAATCAGGCGTGCTCACAGTTATCGAACGAGAGAGATGGTCATTGCTGTCAGCGCTAGCTGGTTTAACCAGAGCGATCCCGGCAAGGCCAAGGGCAAAACCGCCGGCCATACTGAGGAACAGTTCTGATTTCGCAAAGTTGATCAATCGACTCATTCTCTTGTTCCAGTTCTTATGCCTGTTCGAAAATGCGGCCCGAATGGTTACACTTCCTAATAGGGCTATTGCCTAACTGGTGTTAAGTCGGGCTTAACAAGAAAAAGGTTCACAGGTTTTTTTAGCTGGTTGCGGTCAAGCGAGTGCTGCACACGCCGACTGGATGCGGCGACAGGCCTCTTCCAATATATCATTCGACGTGGCGTAGCTAATCCGAAAGCCTGGCGAGAGACCAAAGGCACCGCCATGCACCGCAGCGACGCGAGCCTCTTCCAAGAAATAGCCGGTTAGATCTTCATCGGTCTCAATGACTTTGCCGCCGGGTGTTTTCTTGCCAATCAATCCGCTCGCATCCGGATAGACATAGAAAGCCCCCTCCGGTGTAGGACAGTCGAGCCCCGGGGCATCATTCAACAGCGATACCACGAGATCGCGGCGCTCGCGAAAGGCATCATTGCGTTCTTTCAGGAAATCCTGCGGGCCATTAAGCGCGGCGACAGCAGCATGTTGACTTATCGAACAAGGATTGCTGGTCGATTGCGATTGCAATTTCCCCATCGCCTTGATCAGCCATTTGGGCCCGCCCGCATATCCGATCCGCCAACCGGTCATCGCATATGCCTTTGACGCGCCGCTGACGGTCAAGGTGCGGTCATATAATTCCGGGCAAACTTCGGCGATCGTCGCAAAGGGCGTATCGGCATACCAGATATGTTCATACATATCGTCGGTCATCACCATCACTTGTTCATGTGGCAGGATCACTTCGCCGAGCGCTCTTAACTCGTCGCCCGAATATGCAGCGCCAGTTGGATTGGATGGCGAATTGAGAATGACCCATTTTGTTTTGGGCGTGATGGCCGCTTCCAGCTGTTCCGGGGTAATCTTGTAGCCCTGGTCTGCACCAGCCATCAAAATCACCGGCTTGCCGCCGGCAAATTGCACCATATCAGGATAGCTTACCCAATAGGGTGCCGGAATAATCACTTCGTCGCCCGCGTCGATCGTGGCGACGAGGGCATTGAACAAAGTATGCTTGCCGCCTGAGTTCACCGTGATTTGATCGGTCGCATATTCGAGCGAATTGTCGCGTTTAAATTTGGCTGCCACAGCCTCCTTTAGCGCAGGTATGCCGTCCACAGCGGTATAATTTGTCTGACCATCGCGGATAGCCTGTATCGCTGCTTCTTTAACAAAATCCGGGGTATCGAAATCAGGCTCACCAGCCGACAATCCGATAATATCAATGCCCTGTGCGCGCAGATCCAATACCTTGCCGGACATGGCCAAGGTTGCGGATGGAGCGATTCTATTCAAAGCGGCGGATGTTTGGGTCATTTTATTGCTTTCACACTGTGGCCGGGAGAAACGACATTGCGAATTTGCCCCTATCGCCTCAACAGCTGTTAGGCAACAATTTTGGCAGGTGATAATCCGCGCAAGCTATTCCCCAGAAAAAATCCGTTCGAAAGATCCTCTTTTCGAAGGTCGCCCTCCGCTGCTTTTCCAGCTTCCAGAAGCTCTCGTCGGAGCACCGAGGGCAGCAATCCGCGCGACAAGGGCGGCGTTACCAAAACACCATCTCGCTCAACGAAAATCGCATTGCGGCTGCCTTCAGTCAGGTAGCCATCGGCATCGGAAAAAAGGACCTCATCGGCGGCAGCGGAATTTCGGGCATCATCATAAAAAGCACGGTCGCTGGTTTTATGGGACAGGCGAAAATCATCCTTATCGACCGGAAGCGGAAGGGTTGAGGCGGAAACCAACGCTTCCAATTGAGCAGGAGCATCGGTTATTTGGATTGAAACAGCACCGCTTCGCGAAAGCAAAAGCCTCAATTTACTGGCACATTCCAAATGGAAGGTGACTGCATGAAGCCGGTTGCGCGCATCATGGCGGTCAAATTCAAAATCCAGCGCCCGCGCACTTTCTTTCATCCGCTCAAGATGCAATTCAAGCCGCAGAATACCATTCTCCGGCTCAAACCGCATGGTTTCAATCAGATCAAAATCATGCCGCTGCAATTTTGCAAACTCCCCCTTGGCCAGGCATTCTGCCCATTCATCGCTTTCTATTGAATCTGCGACGACACCTGACCCCAGCCCCAATGAAACGCGCTTTTCACTTTCGCACAAGGAAAATGTGCGGATGGCCACGTTAAATGCAGCATCGCCATTCGGGTCGATCCGGCCAATAGACCCACAATAGACTCCGCGCGCATCGGCCTCCAATTCCTCGATCACCTCCATAGCGCGAATTTTGGGCGCTCCGGTTATCGATCCGCAGGGATAGATTGCCGCCAAAAGATCAGAAACATCGCAGCCGTCTTTGAGCTCGCCGGTTACGGTAGAGATCATCTGGTGGATAGTAGGATAGCTCTCAATCTTGAAAAGTTCGGGCACTTCGACGGTTGCCGCCTCGCATATTTTCGACAGATCGTTGCGGAGCAGATCAACGATCATCAGATTTTCGGCGCGTTGCTTCGGGTCATGCCGAAGCTGTTCAATTGCCTGCTTATCCTTGGCCTCGTCATTTCGGCGCGCGGCTGTGCCCTTCATCGGCTTGGTTGTGACATGGCCGTCTTTCAGCGCAAAAAACAGCTCGGGAGAAAAGGAAAGATACCATTTCTCTCCGGTCCAAACCACGCCGCCATATCCGGCAGCCGCGCGTTCACGCATGGCAGAATATAGCGCCAAAGGATGGCCGGCATATCCGGCCGCCGCGCGAAATGTTAGGTTGGCCTGATAGATATCACCCGCACGGATATATTCCTGAACCCTTTCGAAGGCGCTGGCATAGTCGCCCCGGCTGATATTTGGTTTGATCGAGCCGAGCCACGCACCCCTGGGCCTGCGAAGCCATGAAGGCACTTCGTCCGGCATAATGGATAGATAACTATCGAATAATCCAAACCAAGCCAGCGAGGTTTGCGAGGGCGCTACTGACCCGGCCTCT
>CAKZNA010000006.1 GCA_937129355.1 uncultured Sphingomonadales bacterium
ACCCAGTTTGCTTCTGCGCGGCAACAATCGGCTTGAATCGTTTTGTGATGGCATTAGGACAGGCGCAAAGAATATCCGCGGGGAGGGGTAAATGGCAGAACAGGCTGCAATCAGAGAGCCAAGTCTAAAAGAGATCAGATTGGTTATCGCCGCATCGTCGGCGGGGACCGTTTTTGAATGGTATGATTTCTTTATCTACGGCACGCTTGCAGCACTGATCGGTGCAGCCTTCTTCCCGTCGGGAAATGAAACGTTGCAGCTTTTGCTAGTTTGGGCAGGATTTGCTGTCGGCTTTGGCTTCCGGCCCTTGGGCGCGATCCTTTTCGGCTTTCTGGGCGACAAGTTGGGGCGCAAATATACCTTTCTTGTGACGGTTACACTAATGGGCATAGCAACGGCGGGTGTCGGTTTAATCCCAAGCGCGGCCAGTATTGGTATTGCTGCTCCAATTATCGTCATCTTGTTGCGCATCTTGCAAGGTCTTGCCCTTGGAGGGGAATATGGCGGGGCTGCGATCTATGTCGCCGAACATGCACCGCCGGAAAAACGTGGGTTTTACACCAGTTTCATTCAGGCAAGCGTAGTAGGCGGTTTCGTTTTGTCTATCGCGGTTGTCTTGGCTTGCAGGTTCCTCATCCCCGAAGAAGAATTCGCTGCTTGGGGTTGGCGCGTGCCATTTCTATTGTCGCTGATATTGCTCGCCATTTCTCTCTGGATGCGGTTCAAACTATCTGAAAGCCCCGTCTTTCAAGCGATGAAAGACGCGGGCGAAACGGCGAAGAATCCCTTCGTCGAAAGCTTTACTTATCCTGGAAACAAGAAAAGGATATTTGTTGCACTCTTTGGAATTACAGGAGTTTTGACAACTATCTGGTACACTGCATTCTTCTCCGGAATGTCCTTTCTGCGACGGGACATGCGGATGGACCCGTTATCAGTAGAGATGCTGTTATTTACGGCAGGCATGCTATCTATGGTGTTCTATCTGATGGTTGGAAAATGGTCAGATCGCGTTGGGCGCAAGAAACCGATAATAATTGGTGCTCTTTTGACGCTTGTGGGGCTTTTCCCCATTTTCTGGGCAATGGGTGGTTTGGCCAATCCAGGATTGGCGCGCGCCGCAGAAGAAAAACCGGTAATCGTGTCAGGACCGGAATGTTCAACGGATCCTTTTGCTGAACTTTATGGGGCAGAGCAGAGTGATTGCGGCAAAATTTTGGAAACGCTTACCTCCAGCGGTGTGAAATATGAATTGCAAAGCGGCAGTGCATTGGCACTCTCAGTCGCAGGGCAGAAAGTCGATGTTTCAGAAGCCTGGCTTGAAGATGGCAATGCGCGCCGCGAGGGTTTGCAAGGCGAATTGACCAAAGTAGGCTATGATTTTTCCAAGCAGGTGCCGTCTGCCGGCACATTTATGGCGATATTGGGCCTGCTGTTGATTTTGGCGGCGCTTTCCGCGCTGACCTATGGGTCGGTCGCTGCGCTGTTATCTGAAATGTTCCCACCGCGCATAAGGTATAGTTCTATGTCGATACCCTATCATATCGGCGCAGGTTACCTTGGGGGGTTTTTACCGTTGATCGCTGGTATTATAGTAGCGCGAACAGGTGATATATATGCTGGCCTATGGTACACTTGGGTTGTGGTGGCATTTGGTGTGATCGTAGCCTGGTGGGGGTTGCCCAGCGGGCCGCCGCGCGACTTTAGTGATGATGCCAGCTGAACCGCCGGCACTTCACGCGCCCGTTCGGCTGAAGTTGGATAGCGATGCGCTCGTAAGTAATTGGCGTGCGTTGGCAAAAAAGTCGGGGAGCGCACTTTGCGGCGCTGCCGTCAAAGCTGACGGCTATGGATTGGGTGCCCGGGCGGTAGTTAAGCGATTGGCGGCGGAAGGCTGCAAGGATTTCTTTGTTGCCCATTGGCGCGAAGCCGAAAAAATATCGGACCTGGTTCCGTCAGAACAGATATCCGTTTTAAACGGGTTGACCGCGGTCGATACAGTAGCCGCACGAAAAATCGGTGCGGTTCCTGTTTTGAATACCAAAGAGCAAATCGCCACATGGAAAGCAGCAGGCGGCGGACGTTGTCATGTCATGCTCGATACCGGAATCAATAGGCTTGGTATTGGCCCAGAGCAGCTTTCAAGCGAATTGCTAGATGGGTTGGATATCGACATTCTAATGTCACATCTTGCTTCGGCCGATGAAGATAGTGAGCAGAATGAGAGGCAACGCGTTCTATTTGGCGAAATGTCCGCCGGAATTGATTGCAAAAGAATGAGCTTGGCCAACAGTGCCGGCATCATGCTGGGAACTGGCTACCATTTTGATCTGACCCGCCCAGGCTTGTCGCTATATGGCGGGATTGCACGGCCTGAAATGGAGGGTGTCATTTCGCCCGTCGTCTCGATCGAGGCCAGAGTGTTGCAAGTGCGTAGTCTCCAAGCAAATGATCCTGTTGGCTATAATGCAACATTCGAATGCCCATCGGATATGCCGGTTGCGACTATCGCGCTTGGATATGCCGACGGCTATTTGCGAGCTTTTTCAAACAATGGGTGCGCCAAATTTGATGGCAAAGCCCTTCCAGTTATTGGTAGGGTTTCAATGGATTTGGTCACTTTAGACGCCAGTTTGGCGCCGGATTTGCGTGAAGGCGATTGGGTTTCGATCGATTACGATCTGGAAGGCGCGTCTGAAACATCCGGTTTATCGCAATATGAACTATTGACCGGACTTGGCGATAGATTTGACCGAATTTGGGAATGAGCAGCAACTGCCAATGTTGCGGTGCGTCATAAACTTGGCTAAGGCCGCCGCAGCAGCGAAAGGTCTGAACCAAAATGGCGCGTAAGAAACATGCTCCGGCGGATGGCGAGCCCATCATCATAAAGAAATATGCGAATAGGCGGCTATATAACACCCAGTCATCGAGCTATATTACGCTGGATTTCCTCGCCGAAATGACCCGGAAAGACATTGATTTCAAAGTTGTAGATGCAAAATCTGGCGATGATATCACCCATGGCGTGCTTACCCAGATCATAATGGAAGAAGAGAATACTGACGGCGGGAATATGCTGCCCGTTCCATTTTTGAAGCAACTTATTTCGCTCTATGGCGATTCCATGCAGAATATGGTTCCCGGGTTTTTGGAAGAAGCCATGACCGATTTTCGCAAGAACCGTGAAAAGGTTGAAAATGTGCTGGAAAAGGCAATTACGTCAGGGCCGTTCGGCGATATCGCAAAGCAGAATATCAAGATGGCGCGTGCAGCACGGGATGCGATAATCCCTAAGACTTCAAAAGCTGAAGACAAAAGCGCGGAACTTGCTGACCTTAAAGAACAAATGGCGGCGTTACAGGCGCGTATCGACAATCTCGACAATTCATAACATTACAATATCTGGACATAAAACGTGAAAAAAAACGCATTGAGCGTAACCCGTGAAGAGAATTTTGCGGAATGGTATCAGCAAGTTATCACCGAAGCCGACTTAGCCGAAGAGTCTGGCGTGCGTGGCTGTATGGTCATTCGACCATGGGGTTTCGGAATCTGGGAACGCATCCAAAAGCTAATGGATGCCGAAATCAAAAAAGCTGGCGTTGAAAATTGCTATTTTCCGCTATTCATTCCGCTATCCTATTTTGAAAAGGAAGCGGACCATGTCGAAGGTTTTGCCAAGGAAATGGCCGTTGTTACGCATCACCGGTTAAAAGGCGTCGACGGCAAGCTCGCGCCAGATCCAGAATCAAAACTTGAAGAACCGTTGGTGGTACGTCCAACTTCGGAGACGCTGATCGGTGCGGCAATGGCGCGCTGGGTGCAAAGCTGGCGCAATCTGCCGCTCAAAGTGAATCAGTGGGCCAACGTGGTGCGTTGGGAAATGCGTACTCGGATGTTTCTAAGGACGTCAGAGTTTCTTTGGCAGGAAGGGCATACCGCCCATGCCGATGAGGACAGCGCGATGGAAGAGATGCTCCGCGCGCTCGAAATGTACCGTGCGTTCGCTGAAGGCCCGTTGGCAATGCCTGTGATTGCTGGGGAAAAACCCGAGAATGAACGTTTCCCAGGTGCCGTGACAACATACTCAATTGAAGCAATGATGCAGGATGGCAAGGCGCTACAGGCGGGAACCTCGCATTATCTCGGAACAAGCTTTGCCGAAGCGGCGGGCATCAAGTTTCAGAGCAAAGAAGGCAGCCAAGAGCTGTGCCATACAACCAGTTGGGGCACTTCTACGCGCATGATTGGCGGTGTTATCATGACGCATGGCGATGAT
>CAKZNA010000007.1 GCA_937129355.1 uncultured Sphingomonadales bacterium
CCGGAGCGGCGCCCGTGGCTGGCGGATATATTTACGAAGCAACGGGAAGCTATAATCTGGCCTTCACCATCATTGCGACGACACTTGTTATTTCGGTCATCGGAGCATTCTTGCTTACCCCGCCCGCCCCGCCAGCGCCAATCCCATCACAGGCGGCATAGTTGACCTGACGGGTCTCACTACCCATGTTGATAGTGAACCTATAACCCAAGGAAACGTAACATGCCTATCATCAGCAACATTGGAAAATCCGCCATAGGCGCGGCAATTGGCCGACAAAGCATGGGCAAAGGATTGGTCCGCGCAGGTGCCGGTATAATCGCAACACGTATTGCGACCCGTTCAATCCCGGGCGCTATGCTGGTTGGCGGAGCATTTCTGGCAAAAAAGCTGTATGATCAGCGCAAGGCCACAAAACGTCCTGCGGCAAAAGACATGATTATCGATCAATAGGCGGTCTGGAAATTAGGTAGATGCCCTAACGGGCCGCTACACGGCTACAGCAGCCTTATACGCCGCGACAATATATTCATCGACTGATGGCGGAATGTCATGATCGGGCAAATATAACCGGACGGCACCCACCGGAAACGCAACCAGCGCCATATGACATGCATCCAATGCATACCCATTTTGTTTGGCAAATTCGGCGACTGTTTTTGCGGCATTAATGTTGATACTGTCGATTTGCTTTTTGAGTGCCGCTGGCGTGCTATCCCTGACAAACTCCGATTTCCTGCAACACATCAGTATTCGCGCACGGGCACGCTCTGCTCTGCAAAAGCGCGGTGTGGCCAAAGCAGCTTGCTCGCCTGCATCGTCCGCTCCGCTTTCTAGCGCGTTACGGAAATTCGACTGAAATGCCGTCACGGCATCGACCCATGCCCGTGCGAGCAACTCCTCACGCGAACCGTAGCGATGGTAGAGCGAACCGATAGATACGCCAGTTGCCTTAACAACATCCTGCAACCCGATTGTGCCATTGGTGGATAGCATTTCCCCAACCGCTGCGAAAACCGCTGAATCATCTACTGTTGACAAACGCCCCATTTAGAACCTATTTTCTAGAATTATATTTCTATTAATCTAGCAATCCTCTAAGGCAAAGGAAAGCACCATCATGCAACCTGCCATTATCATAGGTTTCGTCTGGCTTCTATTCGGTGGGTCGCATTTGGCGATGAGTTCATCCGGAGTCAGGCCAATGCTGGTGGGCCGGTTCGGCGAGCGCGGATTCACAATTGCCTATGTGGCAGTCACGGTGCTTACAATGGTCCCGCTCATTGTTACCACAGCCTTGTACGCTGATACGGGCGCAGCGGGGCCAAACCTTGCATCGCACCAAATCGCCAGATGGCTTCTGGGCTTCTTTTCAGCCTTGGGGGCAGTTCTCTTGATTGCCGCGCTCGTCGATTTTCAGAATTCCGCGATCGCGCAGCTCGCACAAAGAAGGCGGAGAACAAGAGAAAACCGCAATGTCAAACTTGGCCCGCCGACGGCAATCGAGCGTATATCACGCCATCCATTCTTTGTCGGCCTTGCCATGCTGACACTATCGCATGCGATGATGGCCGATACTTTGGCGGAAGCGGGCTATTTCGGCGGCTTTGCGCTTCTGTCGCTGGCCGGTCTCTATTTTCAGGACCGCAAATTGCGGGGTCAATGGGACCAAATATATGCAGATTTTGAAGCGGAAACCGAACTGCTTTCTTTGGGTAAGACAGCATCACCTGCGGTTTTGAAATCAAAGGTCTGGTTGATTGCGATAGTCACGGTAATCGTGCTGTTCGGTGCGGGACATCCACTATGGACCTACGCCAATGGCGCGCCGCTTGCTGCGGTTATTTTGCTCTTTGGTTTACTGGCTACGATGCGTGCGATGCGTCAAAGGGATCGCTAGTATCCACTATCCGCTTAACGCGTAACTTTCATCCATCCAGCGTTTCCAGACATCGTCGGCAATAGGCTCTTCGGCGGTAAAGCGCGTTGTCACCCATGGCGGTTTTCCGGCCTGAAAATCATCGGGCGCTGCTGCAGCGAGTTTTTGCGCCTCTGGAATGGAATCTTTCAACTTAAACATGGCTTTGTAACGCCCGCCCTGCTCACCAGCGAAGAAAAAGGATTTTTTGCCGCGCTTGAATGAACTCTGAGTGCAAGCAGTACCCTCGGCGACTTCAGAATATTTGCTAGCCCGCAATTTCATTGCATCCAGAATGTCAGTCATAGTTGGTCTACTCCCTATCCAATTCATCTTCATCCACGCCCAGAATATCAAGCATTTGCTCATTCAGCTTCGGATCCCATTCGGCCATTAACTCCCGAACTTTCTTCAGCAATGCATCATTTTCGGTAGGCGGTATGTCGATATCATAGACATCCGCGACCTCGACCATTGATCGACGATCCATTTCTTCAAAAGCATCGGCCATTGCGACCAATTGTACGTTCTCATCAGCATTTAAAGCCTGTATCGCGGCACCTGTGCCTCTACCCCCGCAACCGACCAAGGCTATCTTTAATTTTTTATCGTTTAAGACGTTCACCATGGCATTCATCTGTAGATTTGGCAATATCATGGTGGCTCCTGTAAATAGGGCGGTGTTTTTCACAAAGTTTCTTCGTGAATTTTTGGTTGAATCGGTTGAAATGGTGTCATCTTTTAGGCTGCTCATGGTTGTGATTTTTAATGATGGTTCTATTCGTAAAATTCCAAAGTTGAAGATAGAGAAAAGCTGTTTAAAGGACAACCGGTAGTTTACTAACCCGGACAATGTCTAACATGACACCAATTGTTCAACAATCCAACAGACCAAAACATCAAAATCGATAGGAGCCTTTCATATAGCTTCTTCAATGGTTTCTGCTTCTTATAAGCTTTTAGATATTCCGTAAAGCCCTTTGTATTTTTACTCTAAAAAAAATAAGTAGTATTGCTTAGGAAGTATTACAACCATGTTTTTATACAGTAATTATAAGCCGATATGGGTTAACACTTCAATCGAAAAAGACAATAGGTATTTAGCTTGATTGCTATTTTTGGCGAAATGCGAATTAGGTTTCTTCAATAAACATGAGCTGGGTATTTTAGATTGACATTCAAAACAAGATAACTATGGCGGTACTAGGACACATTATAAAGGCAATTATAACAGCACAAGATGCCATCAAAAACGAGTCGAACCCCATTGAGGAGCAACTTCAGGTACTGAATGAGCTATTGGAAACGGCAAAAAATACGAAATTTGGAACGCACTATACATTCGAAAAGATTCTTAGAGAAGAAAATACCGCAAAAGCCTTTGCTAAGAATGTTCCCTACTTCGATTACGACGGTATGCACAAAAATTGGTGGTCAAAACTCCATGAGGGAGAAGAGGATGTTACTTGGCCTGGTATTCCGGATTATTATGCCTTAAGTTCTGGAACTACGGGCAAAAGAAGTAAACGAATTCCGGTTACAAAAGAAATGATCTCTGCCATACGTAATGCTGGAATACAACAGGTATTCGCCTTGAGCAATTTCGATATGCCCTCCGACTTTTTCGAAACAGGGATATTGATGTTGGGAAGCTCTACCGATCTTACTGAAAAAGATAATCATTTGGAGGGTGAAATAAGCGGTATTAGTGCGAGTAAAATTCCTTCATGGTTTAGCGGATT
>CAKZNA010000008.1 GCA_937129355.1 uncultured Sphingomonadales bacterium
TTGCGCTGAAAGCTTCTGTGGCCTCAACTGCGGTAAATTCCCCGCCTGCCACACCGTCACGAATTGCCGCAACGCCCAGTTCGGTAATATCGCTCATTATTCGATCACCTTTGGAACGCCAAAAAACCCTTCTTCGCGCGCTGGCGCATTGGCGAGAACCTTCTCACGAACATCGCCATCGGTAACCTCGTCAGCGCGCAATCGAAGTTTGTTCGGGATAACGGCGGTCATCGGTTCAACGCCGGTCACATCGACCTCGCCCAGCTGTTCAACCCAGCCCAATATGCCGTTTAATTCAGGCACCATCGCGTCGGCCTCTGCATCGCTAATCGCAATGCGCGAAAGCCGGGAGATTTTCATCACGGTTTCTTTGTCTACACTCATGCCGCAGCCGCTAACACCTGCTACCCAGCGCTTCAACATTTATTGCTCATCCCACGTTCAAATTTTTCGGTGCAAAAAAGCGCCAATCGGCTATTGGGCCGTTTGGCAAAGAAGGAACACGGAAAAGTGGTACGCAAATTTCTCTATCTGGTAGCGGCGATAATCGTGCTGATAATCGCGGGCGCATTTGTCGTGCGTGTATATGAAAAAGAACTCACCGAAATCGCCTTTGTTCCTGAAACAGAATTTGTCGAGCAGGAAGCGCTTGCAACGAGCATCTATGACGATCCGTCTATGTGGTATGCCAACGGCAGCCAAAAAACCGGCGACCCGACGCTTTGGCAGCCAGAAGGTGCGCCCGGTATTGAGCCGCGCGGGCCAGCAGCAATATTTTTCGTGCATCCAACTAGCCACATTACGAAGGACAGCTGGAATGCCGCACTGGATGACGAGGAAGTAAACAGCCGCGCACGCATTTTTCTACGCGGGCTTGCATCCCCGTTTGCCAGCGCTGGAGAAATTTGGGCACCGCGCTATCGTCAGGCGGCAATTGGTGCATTCCTAACTCAAAAGCCGGAAGGGCAAGAAGCGCTTAACGCCGCCTATCAGGATGTTCTGCAAGCATTCGATCACTTTATTGCGGAACAGCCTGCCAATCGCCCGATAATTCTAGCCGGCCACAGCCAGGGCGCACGGCACCTGACTTATCTACTGAAAGACCGCGTTAAGAATCAGCCTTTGGCCAAACGGATTGTCGCGGCCTTTCTTGTCGGATGGCCAATATCCATTGAAAGCGATTTGCCAGAGCTTGGTATTCCAGCGTGCAGTGCAGCAAACCAGACCGCTTGTGTAATGACTTGGCAGAGCTTTGCAGAACCAGCAGACTATTCACGGATCGTGGAATTCTATAGCGCAACCACTGGTTTCAATGGCGAAAGCCGCAAAGATACTGGCATTCTCTGCACCAATCCCTTGAATGGCGGTGCTGCAAGGGCGGCTCCAAAAGAAGAGAATTTGGGGACCTTGGTGCCAAATATTGATCTGAGCCAGGGTGAGCTCGTCGCGCAATCAGTTCCGGCGAAATGCGATGATAATGGCTTCTTGCTCATTGGTGATCCGCCAAAGCTTGGCCCCTACACTATTCCCGGCAACAATTATCATGTCTACGATATCCCGCTATTTTGGAGCAACGTCAGGGTGGACGCCCTGCGCCGAACGAGAGCATTTCTCGGCAAATGATATTCCAAACAGCTTCAGAATTTAGGAAATTGCTACCCGAAGGCGGCGTATTGATCGGACTTGATGTCGGTAGCAAGACAATCGGCACAGCATTTTGTGATGCAGGTTGGAGCTTTGCCTCACCAGCCACGCTGATCAAACGCCGCAAATTTTCACAGGACAAAGTTTCGCTTACCGAACTGATCGACGCGCGCAAAACGAAGGGGATTATTGTTGGCCTACCGTTAAATATGGATGGTCGCCAAAGCCCGCGCAGCCAAGCATCCAAGGCGTTTGCAAAGAATATCGAAGATATGGGTCTTCCCATCCTGATGTGGGACGAAAGGCTATCGACAGTCGCAGCGGAACGCGCGATGATTGAGGCAGATATCAGCCGCGCCAAGCGCGCAGAGCGCATCGATAACGCCGCCGCAGCGCATATTTTGCAAGGCGCGATAGACGCGCTTGTTCAGAATGCTTGATCTTTGCTACGACTGTGCCTATTGGCCCAGCTTTAATGACATCGACAAAACAACGCTCCGCTGACCGCTTTCCTGCTGGATCAGATGCTTTTCCGCACGAGCATCTATTGGGTATTTCAGGCCTGCAACCCTGGGAGATATTATATATTCTCCAAGAAGCGGAACAATGGGTTGAACTCAACCGCTCTGGCGCGGCCAAACATGACGATAGGCTTGCTGGCCTGACTATCATTAACGCCTTCTTCGAAAATTCAACGCGAACGCTGCTGTCTTTTGAAATTGCAGGCAAGCGCCTTGGCGCGGATGTCGTCAATATGCATGCCGCGCAATCTAGTGTGAAAAAGGGTGAAACGCTGATCGATACGGCCGTTACCCTGAACGCCATGCGAGCTGATGCGATTGTTATCCGTCATGGAAGCTCTGGTGCGGTACAATTAATTTCGGAGAAAGTAGACTGCCCCTGCCTGAATGCTGGCGATGGTTCGCATGAACATCCAACCCAGGCCCTACTAGATGCGCTGACCATAAAGCGGCGCAAAGGTCGGGTTGAAGGGCTTACCGTGACGATTTGCGGCGATGTACTGCATAGCCGCGTTGCCAGATCCAATATTTTTTGCCTCAAACAACTAGGCGCAGAAGTTCGCGTGGTCGCTCCACCATCGCTTCGGCCCGCAGCGTTGGACCGTTTTGGCGTTGAGATATTTTCAAGCTTTGACGATGCCCTGCCCGGCAGTGATGTCGTCATGATGCTTCGACTGCAGAATGAGCGCATGAATGGTGACTTCATCCCGTCGGCAAGAGAATATTATCATCTATATGGCCTTGACGAGCGCAGGTTGGCGTTGGCCAAACCCGATGCTCTCGTCATGCATCCCGGTCCAATGAACCGCGGCGTTGAAATCGCCAGCAGCGTGGCAGACAATACCGAGCGTTCCGCGATTACAGAACAGGTAGAAATGGGCGTAGCGGTGCGAATGGCCGCTCTTGACATATTAACCCGCACGGCCCGCAGCGTGGAGGGTTGGACATGACCAGACTCTCGATAATCGGCGGTAAGGCTATTTTGCCCGACCAAGCCGAAGCACAACGAACCAACATCAACATAGACCGTGATGAAATTGCAGGTGTCGGCACGGCAGAAAACTCAGAAACTATCGATGCAAGTGGATTGATCATCGCTCCGGGAATTATTGATCTCAGCGTATTTGCGACCGACAAACCCGCTTTCCGTTTTGGCGGCATAACGCGAGCGGCGCTGATGCCCGACCAGTCACCTGTCCACGATGACCCTGCGACTATTCAGTTTGCTGGCCTTAAAGGAAAACCGGATTTTTGGGTTCACCCACTAGCCGCAGCGACCCAAGGTCTTGAAAACAAACAGATCGCAGAAATAGCTTTAATGAAGGACGCAGGTGCCAAGGCGGTTTCAACAGGCCGAAGCTGGATTAGCGATAGCGGCCTCATGCTGCGGCTTATGCAATATTGCACTGATCTGGATCTGCCGCTGATCGTCCACAGTGAAGACCATGATTTGACAGCAAACGCAGTTGCTACCTCAGGTGAAACGGCGACAAGGCTTGGCCTGTCAAATGCTCCGGCGATGGCAGAAGCACTGGCGGTCGCGCGAGATTTAATACTTGCAGAAGAAAGCGGAGCACATATCCACTTTAGACAAATTACGACCGCAAAAGCGCTCGAGTTGATCCGCGGCGCCAAATCAAACGGTCTCGCTGTTACTTGCGGCGTCACCCCTGCTCATCTCTTGCTTTCGGACGATGCATTGGCAGATTACCGGACATTCAATCGTTTCTCACCTCCTCTGCGAGCGCAGCAAGATCGTGAGGCTTGCTTGGCAGCAGTTGCCGATGGCACAATTGATGTAATCTCATCCGGCCACAATCCTCAGGGACCGGAAGGCAAACGCCTGCCCTTTTCTGAAGCCAGGTCAGGAATGGCTGGCGCTGAAACCTTACTTGCCCTGTCGTTAAGCTTGGTGCGCGACGAAACGATCAGTATTTGCCGGCTGTTTGAACTACTTGCCCGTAACCCCGCGCGCATATTGGGCATTGATGCGGGAGATATTGCCGAAGGAAAGCAAGCGGACCTCATTTTGATCGATCCCGATGCACCATGGCAAATTGACAGCAATAAAATGGCGGCGCTTGCAGGCAACACGCCGTTCGACAAACTTCCGGTTCAGGGGCTTGTCACCAAAATGATGAAAGGCGGCAAGGTCATAGACTGACCCGCCGCCCTTCATTCAGATTTGAAATTCGATTTAGCGCGAAGCTAGCCGTACAGGTGGCTTAGAACCAACCGAGCGTACAATGCAGCTTCCGCCCTGTGCCTTAATGCTCTTACAAGCAGCTGCTGCGGATGATTTGTTGCCAAAACCCATGGCTGCAAGGCGCACAAGTCGTTTACCACCAACGGTAACCGAAGAACTGGCCGAGCTAAATCCTGAAAGAACAGAATAACTGCTGGAATATTTTTTCCACGCCTTCTTTGCGTTAGCAGAAGAAGAGAATGCGCCTAGCTGAACGATATGCGTGCCGGAAATACTACGGCGTGATGGCTTACGCGGCTCAACAGTCGCAAGCGCCAGCTTCACCGGTGCTTTTACTGCAGGTCGCGTCACTGGAACAGAAACTGGTTTAACGGTAGGCACTACTTTAGCAGTCCTAATCGGCGTTACGACCGGTGGGGCCGGAATTGCTGCCGCTTTCACCGGGCCGCTTGGTGCCTTGATCAGCGGCGCTTCCATTGACGGCTTAGGTGCAACTGCAACGTCTTTTTCTGCGGCTGCAAAGCCAACACTTGTTGCAATTGGTGCTGGACCAACTGCAGCCAATTCTCTGACTTCACTCGGAACGATATCCACTGGTGAAGATGCCGGCGCTTCAACCGGTGCAACCATGGCTAGGCCGGTTGTCGTATTTGCCAGCGCAAGACGTACAGGCTGACCGCCGTCAACCTGCGGCGTAACATTCAATAGTCCTGCCACACGGCGTTCATAAGCACCTGGGCGCGCATAGTGAGCCCATTCTGAAATCTGCTTCTTTACGCCTTCTTGCGTAAGATCCTGACTGGCCATGATACGCGACTCGCGCCAGCGACCGCTCATCGCATACGCCAAAGCAAGGTTCTGGCGAACGCGTGCGCCAGCACCGTCAACTCGAATTGCTTCGGTCAGTACATCAACGGCACGCTTTTCTTGCCCTGCAAGAGCTAGCGCGAGGCCAAAATCACTGTCGGAAATAGCCGACCGATTAGCTTCTATCATCGATATTGCTGATCCGGTGCGGCCCTGCGCAATGCGCGTCAAAGCCAAGCTAACAACAGTACGGGGATCGGAAACACCCAATTCCATGACATCCATCAATGTGCGTTCTGCGGATTTGAATTTGCCTTGCGCCATATATACGCGCGCCAGAAGGCTGCGGAATTCGACATTTTTCATGTCGCCTTCAACGGCCGCTTCTGCATAACCAGCAGCGCGATCAACTTCGCCCTTCGCGAGATATTTCTCTGCCTTGCGAGCACTCTTGTCTGCTTGCTTGGAGAGCTTTTGCGCCGAAGTCATACCCTTCGTGCTGGACACACCCATATTGGTACAGCCCGCCGTTGGTACGGCAATCACGGCGCTGGAAAGTGCCAGCTTTACGATCATCTTGCTATTCATTGCATCACCTCTGGTTTAATACCTGTTGATTTACTTTACTTAATATTCGGAACATTGGCTGCGAGCTGGTCCACTTCGGGCATATTATCCAGCAGCGCATCCAGCGCTTCGGTAACGAGATTCTGTGCTGACTTGTTGTTAACAGCACAGGCCAAACGCAGCTTCAAATGGCGTTCTTTGTCCAACCGCAGTGTAAATGCGGCTTTGCTTTTGCTCCCCGGCGCAGCACGTTTTTTGGGCGCTGCGGCCACTGCGGTTGATGGTTCGACGGCAACAACCGGCGTCTCGGCTTTTACAGAAGCCGTTTCGGTTTTTACCGGCTTCTCCATCAAAACAGGTTTTTTCGATATTTCTGCTTCGTCCGTTTCATCAACTTCTGCAGCCCAAACACCTCCAACTGAAAGCGATGGAGATTTGGTTGCCTCTCCAATATCTTCTTTCGGATAGTCGGTTTCCGGCTGGGCTTGAAGTTGCCGTGCGATTAATTCTTGTTGCTGGCGAACTTCGGGTTTTACTTCTGGTACGGCGGCAGCAAGTGGATTAATCCGGCTGTCGTGTCCGCTATCCATCGGAGCATCCGGTGCGGGATTGACATCATATCCCATGTCATTCCACCCAAGATCATCCTGCGCAGCAGCTGCTTCGCCATCATTTTCAGCTATGGCTGGGCGACGCATAGCAGGCCGTGCTCCGCCCTTGCGAGCGAGCAGAACGCCTGAAAGCGATGCTGAAGGTTTTGGTTCTTCCATTGCCCCGCTCTCCACTTACGAACCCATAACCCGGCGACCAAAGCCGCCCATTGGGCGAGCTGCGGCAACCGATTGGTTCACTGCGGCAGGAGCACTGAAAATCGTGCGGCGAAAATTCTTTTCAAGTCGATCGGCAACATAGTCCCAAAGCTGTTGCACTTCCTGAGACGACCTACCTTCTGGATCAACTTCCATCACGGTACGGCCATCAATCATGGATGCTGCAAAATCTGTTCTGTGATGAAGTGTCGTTGGAGCAACGGTACCGTGCTGTGACAGAGCAACAGCGGCTTCCGATGTAATCTTTGCTTTCGGTGTCGCGGCATTGACCACGAAGATGAGCGGCTTGCCAGCACGCTCGCATAAATCAACGGTAGCGCCTACAGCACGTAAGTCATGCGGGCTTGGGCGTGTTGGAACGACGATTAATTCGGCTACTGATATAACGCTTTGAATGGCCATCGTTATAGCTGGCGGTGTATCAATGACGGCGAGCTTGAAGCCCTGCTGGCGCAAAACTGCCAAGTCAGATGCCAACCTTGCAACCGTTGTCTGAGCAAATGCAGGCAAATCTGCTTCACGCTCGTTCCACCAATCAGCAAGTGAACCCTGAGGATCAATATCTATAAGAACAACCGGGCCAGCTCCTGCGAGCTGTGCCTGGACTGCCAAATGGCCAGATAGCGTGGTTTTACCCGAACCGCCCTTTTGTGATGCCAATGCGAGAACCCTCACATCAATCCCCTTTTCAATCTGTTTCGAAATGAGGGTGTGACAGAACAGGGCTAAAAATCAGTTAACGGCGATTACAAAAGTTTGTCGCATTTCTTTTGGCAATGCAGCGTTCAGCGAGCGGCTTGTACTTATTGGGCAACAGAATATGAAATTGCCCTAGTTAACAATTTGATCGGTTTTGTTTACCATTTGGCAGTGACTTGAATGCTAACACCATCGTCGAAACTCTAATGCAGCGAATTGGATCTACATATGTCTATTGCAAAAACACTTGCTAAGGTTGCACTCGCAACGTCTATCTCTTTGACAGCATTTCAGCCTGTTATGGCTGATGTAAAGGATGGCGTAGATGCCTGGGGCCGCGGCGAATATAAAAAAGCAGTAGGCGAATGGCGCGAACCAGCACTCGCCGGCAATGCTGATGCACAATTTAATCTTGGTCAGGCCTATAAACTAGGTCGCGGCGTAAAGGTTGATCTCAACACTGCATTAAATTGGTATATGAAAGCATCCGCGCAAGGGCACCTTCAAGCATCAGATAGCGTTGGTCACCTGATGTATTATCAGGGTAAAATTCCGCAGGCCCTTCCCTATCTGCAGGCGTCTGCGGCACGCGGTGAACCACGCGCACAATATCTATTGGGCACAGAGCTGTTTAACGGCGTAAATGTCGCAAAGGATTGGGTACGTGCATATGCTTTGATGACTCGCGCATCTTCTGCTGGCATGTCCACTGCATCGCGTAGTTTGGCCCAAATGGATGGCTATATTCCGCTCGAACAGCGCCAAAAAGGTACCGTTTTGGCCGGGAAGTTGGAACAACAAGCAGGTCAGATAAGAGCAAAACAAGTTGCTGGCTTTCCGATTGATACGACACCAGCCAAACCGGTCGGTCGTCCAGTGGCAATTCCTCCATCGCAACCGGTACAGACGAATACTAGCCCGGGATTCCCTTCTCAGTTTCCCGTTGCTGGTGCACCAGCCACGCCAACTGCAGCAACCCCGACACCTATACGCCGTGTGCCAGTTGCACCAAAAGTCGCAGCTAGCGGCAATTGGCGAATTCAGCTTGGCGCTTTTGGCAAAGAAAGCAACGCAACAGGCCTTTGGACTCGTCTTGAAGGCCGCGTAAGTGAGCTGCAATCGCTCGAAGCCTATTTGAAGGCAGCGGGTAGCGTAACCAGACTGCAAGCCGGCCCCTTTGCTTCACGCAGTTCTGCACAAGCCATGTGCCGCAAAGTGAAAGCTACTGGGCAGGATTGCATCGCAATTCCAAAACCGCGCAGGTAAACCGAGCCGCCGTTTTATCAATTGCCGCAAAGCCGCTTAAAGTCGCGGCCCAAGGATTTACGCGCTGCGTCGTCGCCCTGCGATACCATGAAGTAGCTAGTTCCGGAAAAGGACGCGCGCGGTGAACAATAGCTGCTGCAGCCTTCTTCTAAAGCGCCTGGGACGCTTATTTCAGTGCCGTCATAAATCGCTGAAAATTTGCAACCTTCTTTACCGGAAAGCGTCACGTCAATTTTTTCACCATTGATACGCGCTGTTCCTCTTGCTTCACATTTACTTTCCGGTCCGAAAACAGCGAGCATACCGATATCAAAGTCGCTTCCGCTATTCGTCGCACAAAATTTGTCCACGCCAAGTTCGCTACGCGTTTCAAATTGCCCTGAAAGGCTGAGGTTCTTGCTATCAAGTAATATGCCGGCTGCAATCGCCTGCTTGTCCAATTTGCTGGCCGACGTCTCCCCCGATTGAGATTTTTCCTCAACACTGCACGCAGACAGCGCCAGCAAAGTAATCAATAAAGCTCGGTTCACAACGCTTCCAACGCCCCATTCTTAAGCCGTCTGTAGAAACAGCTGCGTTCGCCAGTATGGCATGTTGGTCCGTCAGGCCGCGCCTTCACTACAAGGGCATCTTGATCACAATCGACCAATATCTCTTCAACATGCAAAATATTTCCGCTGGTCTCGCCCTTCTTCCACAATTTTTGGCGGCTTCTGGAAAAGAAATGGACCGTATTTTCTGCTTGGGTCAACGCCAGCGCCTGATCATTCATATAACCAACCATCAAAATCGACTCATCGGCCATGTCAACGACCACTGCCGCCAACAAACCGTCTGCATCAAATTTGGGTGTGAAATCACTACCTTGTTCAACTGCTTTATCCATATATTCCGCCTAATCTATCTGCGCGCTGCGTGCAATCATGCCATCGAATTCATTATTGTGACACAAGGGTGGAGACATTCCAAAAAGCCTTCCTTATATGAACCTTCACACTAGCGCGGGCGGATTCGGCTATGGACGATTTTTCCACTAACCCCTTTGATGATGACAAACTTCGTGAAGAATGCGGGGTCTTTGGTGTCTACAATACTGAGGATGCAGCGGCGATGGTTGCACTTGGGCTGCATGCCTTGCAGCATCGCGGGCAAGAAGCCGCTGGTATAACCAGTTTCGACGGCCAGCTTTTTCATTCTCATCGGGCCATGGGACATGTCGCGGGCAATTTTGACCGCGAAGATACTATGAGCGGGCTAAAGGGTAGCGTGGCCGCTGGCCATGTTAGATATTCAACCACGGGTGAAACGTCGCTCCGCAATGTGCAGCCTCTTTATGCCGACTTGGTTTCCGGTGGTTTTGCCGTTGCGCATAACGGCAATATTTCCAACGCGATCCATCTCCGCCGCGATCTTGTTCGCCGCGGTTCCATCTTTCAATCAACGTCCGACACCGAAGTCATCATCCATTTGGTCGCGACATCAACATATCGAACGCTTGTCGACAGATTGATAGACGCGCTGAAACAGGTTGAAGGTGCTTACTCGCTCATCTGCATGACAAGTGAGGGCATGATTGCCTGCCGTGATCCGTTGGGCATCCGGCCGCTGGTGATGGGTAAGCTTGGCGATTCCACAATTTTCGCTTCTGAATCGGTGGCTCTGGATATTGTCGGCGCGGAATTTGTACGTTCGGTTGAGCCCGGTGAAATGATCATTGTCCGCGAGAATGGCGTTGAATCGCACAAGCCATTTGCAGAAAGTGCCCCGCGCCCTTGCATATTCGAACATGTCTATTTCTCGCGCCCTGATTCAATCGTCGATGGCAACAGCGTCTATTCCGTCCGCAAGGCAATCGGCGCTGAGCTGGCCAAAGAAAACGGCGTAGAAGTCGACTATGTCATTCCCGTTCCTGACAGCGGTACGCCAGCGGCAATCGGCTATGCTGAGGCAGCGAAAGTACCGTTTGAACTCGGCATTATCCGGTCGCATTATGTTGGGCGCACATTTATTCAGCCGGGTGATGGCGTTCGTCACCTTGGTGTTAAGCTGAAGCACAACGCCAATCGTAACCTTGTCGCTGGCAAGAAGATTGTCCTGATCGATGACAGTATCGTGCGCGGTACAACCAGCCTGAAAATCGTGCAGATGATGCGCGAAGCGGGTGCTGCCGAGGTCCATATGCGGATCGCCAGCCCACCCACTATGCATAGCTGTTACTATGGCGTCGATACGCCAGAGCGCGAGAAGCTGTTGGCAAGCCGAATGGATGTGGAAGCAATGCGCGAGCATATACAGGCAGATAGCTTGGCCTTCATTACAATTGACGGCCTATACCGCGCGCTTGGCGAAGCAAAGCGTGAAGGCGGGCAGCCGCAATATTGCGACGCCTGTTTCACAGGCCAATATCCCACCATCTTGACCGATCAGGACGAAATGGAACAGCCCGGTCAGCTGATCCTCCTCAATGAGCGGGTGCAAACCGCATAATGAGCGATGCAACGTTTGCAGGAAAGCTCGCGCTCGTCACTGGCGCAAGTAAGGGTATCGGAGCTGCGACAGCTACAGCGCTCGCAGCCAAGGGTGCGCATGTTATTCTCACGGCGCGCAACAACAAAGGCCTTGAGGCTGTTGAACAGCAAATCCATGAGGTCGGCGGCGCGGCCACCATTGCACCGCTCGATTTGACTGACGGCGAGAGCATCGGGCGTCTCGCGGCAGCCATCGGCGAACGCTGGGATGCGCTCGATATTTTGGTGCTAAACGCCGCCATGCTTGGCAGTTTGGGACCAGTTTCCGCAATTGATTCAGCGGAGTTCAACAAAATACTGACGCTCAACTTACTGTCACAGCAGGCGATGATCGCTGCTTTCGATGCGATGCTGCGCAAAAGCCAATCGGGCAGTGTGGTGGCAATTACGTCGAGCGTCGCAACCAATCCACGCGCATTTTGGGGCGCTTATGGCGCTTCCAAAGCGGCGCTAGAAAATATTGTACTTTCCTATGGCGACGAGGTCAAAAACCTGTCTCCGCTGAAAGTCGCGATTGTCGATCCGGTTCGCACGCGCACGGACATGCGCGCGAAAGCCTATCCCGGCGAAGACCCCAACACGCTGAAAGAACCTTCGGTTGTTGGCGAAGCAATCTGCGATCTTTTGGCGACAGATTTCAAGACTGGACATAAGCTCACCCTTTGATTGCCCGATAGGCCGAAAGCGCCCGCTCGCGCGCCGCACGGTGACCAACGATTTTGGCGGGGTAGGCATCTGGCAAAGCGCCATGTTCCTCCGGATCATGTATATATGGATCGCTCAGGTCGGCCAGTTCAGGAACCCATTTGCGGATATAGTCGCCCGCATCGAATTTCTCTGACTGCGATAGCGGCGCCATGATCCGCACGAACATGTTGCTGTCGACGCCTGTTCCGGCGGTCCACTGCCAGTTTACCGCATTGCTCGCATAATCGGCATCAACCAGCGTATCCCAGAACCATTGCTCGCCCGCCCGCCAATCGATCAGCAGATGTTTGATCAGAAAGGATGCGGCGATCATGCGCACACGGTTATGCATCCATCCGGTGGCCCATAATTCACGCATTCCTGCATCGACGATGGGATAGCCCGTGCGGCCTTGCTGCCATGCCTTCAGGTCAGATTGCATATCCGCATCATCTAAATCGCGCCACGGAAATGCATCAAATGCATCGCGCGCATTTTTGCTGCCATAGTCAGGATACTGACAAATCACATTTTGCGCATATTCGCGCCAGACCACTTCCTTCAGGAAGACCTCAACCGATCCCCCCGCCCGCATATGCGCATGCCAGGCTTGCGACGGTGTGATTTCGCCAAAGTGAAAATGTGGTGAGAGGAAGCTGGTCCCCGCAACGGATGGCAAGTTGCGCGTTTCGTTATACTGGCTGGCGCGAATAGCGAAATCTTCAAGCCGCTCTGCACCACCAGCCTCACCGGGCGTCCACATATTGGCCATACCCCCTGCCCAATCCGGCTTAGTGGGCAGCAATCCCCAATCATCCAGCGCATCGCTATCTGGCCAGCTATCAGGCGCATCAATCGCATCCGGCGCAGGCAAAGGTTCGGGCGGCGGCATATGCCCAGACAATGCGCGCCAGAAGGGTGTGTAGATTTTGAAAGGACTGCCGCTGCCTGTCTTCACGCCGCCCATCGGCATCAGATAATTGCCATGATGGCGAACCAGACCGACCTTCTCCGCCAAAGCCCGCTCCGCATTGCGCCACCATGGTTCAAAATGGCGAATGCAATGGACCGCGCCCGCGCGCGTTTCCCTGACGAGTTCCGGCAATATATCCGTCACCTTGCCGCGCCGCAGGATTAAGCGCGACCCGTTGGTGCGCAAATCAGCCTCCAGCGATTTCAGCGAATGATGCAACCACCAACGCGACGCCCCGCCCATCTTACGATGTTTGGGCGTTGCATCATCGAGGATGAAAACAGGGATAACCGGGCCAGCCTGTGCGGCGGAGAGTAGCGCGGCCTGATCATTAAGCCTCAGGTCACGGCGGAACCAGAGGATTTGGGGAGACGTCACTCTAGTTCGTCGCAGCGCACATCTGCCAATTTAACAGTGAAACGATCCCCAACCAACGGGTCTGTAAACCGAGCATCTCGGATCAATACCGAACCATCCGATGCACGCTCAGCAAAGGGCGCGCGCGACCAGAATAGAAATGCATCAAGATCCTTGTTTGATTTCCTTATCGCTTCAACATCCGGCCATTGGCAGCGATTATCAGTGATAGGTTCGGCAAAACGAGGCGCAGGAATTTCACCTGGCGCAATCAATCTCCAGTTGTTTTTGTCGCCCAAAATAATCTCACGCTGCCAAGAAAAAAAAGGCGGTGGCGATGCTATCAATTTGGACCGCGCGTAACGAGGCGGCGTGTGAAAACCATTTTGCTCGTTAGGTATAACCTTCTCATTGATGGCGTATGTAATGGGCGTTAGCTTGGTTCTCATCCGATTGTCGCCAACATAAATCAAGAATAACAAGCATGCTGCAATGGCTGGCCAACGCCAGCTTTTTTTCCGCCTCTCACGCCAAAGCGAAAACAAAACAGCAAAGCCTAATCCCAACCATATCCAAATATCGATGATGAATAGCGTATCGCCATAGAACCACTGGCTGCTAAATGGCTCCAGCAAACGGATGCCATAGACGTTCAGCCAATCCATCGCGGGATGGCTGAGGCAGCCGATATAGGCCAGTGCGAGTAGCCACCCTTTGTGGACGGGCAATCGTTTTTCGGGCCGCTTTCCGCGTCGTTCCTGCCAGCGATCAAACCACAGCATGATGGCCCATAGGATCAGCGGCAAAACCACCAGTGCAATCGGGCCATGCGTAATCCCGCGCCGTATCGCCAAATGCGTATGCCCGCCAAGCAATGTCGCCACCGCATCAATATCCGGAATATTCGCCGCGATAATCAGCGTCGGCATGGCTAGGCCGGTCTTTGTCTTCAGGCCCATTTGGCCGAGAACGGCTCCGGCAAGGCTGTGGGTCAGATTATCCATCTTGAAGCCCCTGCCAAAATCCAAAGGTCACAAAGGTCACGGTATCTCGAGGCCCAAGAACTGCGATTTCCGGGCAGAAGACGCCCCGAGGAAAAAATTCAAAGTGAATGGGAAAATTGCATTTCATTTGCCCTTGCTGACAAATGAAATCCTACTTTGCAAGCTGGCATTTTGACCCTGCGCGATGCCCAGCTATTTCTTGACCAAAGCCGCAAAAGAAATTTGTTTCGCGCAAAGACGCTAAGGCGCGAAGAAAGTTAGTGCGGCTCGGCATAGTTATTTACAATCCGGCGAATGCCTTGTTTGAAGGTTGGCGCGCCGAAGTTCATCAACAAACCAAGCGGGAGTTCCATCAAACGCAGATAGGTTATTACCTGCTTGGCATGCACTGGCGCATGTTGTTCCGTCGACTTTATTTCGATCAGTAGTTTGCCTTCAACGAGCATATCCGCACGAAAGGCATTGTCGATGACAATGCCACTGGCTTTCACCGAAATCGGAATTTGCCTTTCAACCGAAAGCCCCTTGGCTTTCAAACTTTCCGCCAACAACAACTCATAAGCAGATTCGAGTAAGCCCGGGCCAATATCCTTGTGAATCTGAAACCCACAATCAACTGTAATTTTCGCCAGCGTTTCCAAATCAACACTCAAACGATGGCCCCTTTTTTGCGTCTTAGCGTCTTTGCGCGAAACTCTACAAATCCCGCCCACCTTCTTCGACTGTCCACGTCTGCCCTTTGGCCAGCAATTTGCTCAGATCGGCGGTCTTGCCTTCACTCGCCTTTGCATTCTGCTCAACCACCGCATCCTCGAATGTCGGCTTGGGATCGTCATATAGCACGCCCAGCGCCATCGGGAATTCGCCGAAGGGCATTTCGATCAGCATATGGGCCACGCTGCGGTTGGTCGCGTCATGCACGATCACGCCGGCGGCTTCCCAATCGCCATCGATGACATCAACGACCTTAAGAGTCAGCTCTTCGCGGTCGAGAGTGATGCCTTTAATGCTGCCGGTTTTTTCCGAACCGAATAGCATGGGTTTGCCATGTTCCAGCCAAAGCTGCCGGTCTTCGGCGCCTTTTGGGGAAGCAAAATCTTCGAACACATCTTTGTTATAGACGATACAGTTCTGAAAAATTTCGATAAAGGCTGCGCCCTTATGCGCATGCGAGG
>CAKZNA010000009.1 GCA_937129355.1 uncultured Sphingomonadales bacterium
GGCACGGTTCAAATTGCTGAACCCGATGGAGAGCAGTTGATTATTGGCGCGTTGATTAAGCATTAGGTTGCCAACGGCCAGCGCGGCCTATTCATTCTACCACTCGCTAGCATTGGCAAAAGCGAAAATGTCGCTTATCGCGATCAAATGATCTGGACGCCTTCCCCTAATTTCGGCGAGCGCAAGCTACCCGTTTCCATGCTCGTCTTACACTATACGGGCATGAAAGATGGCCCATCTGCTATCGATTGGCTTGCGAACCCCAAAAGCGGTGTTTCGGCGCATTACGTTGTCGCCGAGGATGGCCAAATTATATATATGGTGCGCGAGGAGCAGCGCGCTCATCATGCCGGAGTCTCGCATTGGCGCGGCGTTACCGATGTGAACAGCGCTAGCATTGGCATCGAGATTATCAATCCGGGGCATGAATGGGGATATCGCCCATTTCCCAAGGAACAGATGGACGCCATTCTGCCCTTGGTAGCTGAAATTGCCCGCACATATTCGATCGAGCCTCGCAATGTCGTAGGCCACAGCGATATTGCACCGGCGAGAAAAGAGGATCCGGGGGAATTGTTCGACTGGGAAAGCCTTGCAAAATTGGGACTTGCCGTACCGCGCCCTACAAGAAGCCTAACGGATCCGGGTTGGAGCGATGCAGCCTTTCTGTTGGCGCTTGGCCGATATGGCTACAGTATCGAAGAGGGCAGACCAGCCGTGGTCGCCTTTCAGCGGCGTTTCAGGCCCGAAAATATCGATGGGGCCGTCGATGGTGAATGCCGGGCAATATTATGGAACCTGTTGTTGGAATATGAAGGCGGGCCTGCTATCGGTTGATCTGCCAGAGGGCCGGGCAGTCGCTGGTTTTTGCGCGAGCAGAAAGGGGAGGAAAGTCCGGGCTCCAGCGAGGAACGGTGCCGGATAACGTCCGGCAAGAGTGATCTTAGGGAAAGTGCAACAGAAAACAGACCGCTTTCGCTTCGGCGCAGCAAGGTCAAAAGGGTGCGGTAAGAGCGCACCGCGCTTCTGGTAACAGCGGCGGCAAGGCAAACCCCACCGGGAGCAAGATCAAATAGGGGCGGCGCATGGCATCCTCCTGCCAGTCGCCCGGGTTGATTGCATGACTGCATATGCAAATATGCGGCGAGATGAATGGCTGCTCAAATCGCTTTCAACGGCGGTTGGACAGAACCCGGCTTACAGGCCCTCTGGCTATTTTCGTTTTACATTTTCACCATTTTATGGTGATGCTGCTCCATCAAAAATGGAGGGACAGTTTAATGTCATTGGTAGATCGCGCGAAAAACATCCTGCTTAGCCCGAAGACGGAATGGGATGTGATAGCGAAAGAAGAAGCAAGCGTTGGCGGGCTGTTCACTGGCTATGCCGCAATTTTGGCTTTGATTCCGGCAGTAATGTCGATCATTTTCTTAGGTGCTTTGGGTATGGGAACCATGGGCATGGGAGAGGCTGGCGCGCTTCTTGGTGCCATGGGTATGAGCTATTTTGTCGCAACCGCGATTGTTGGATATGTTTTGGGACTGCTCGTAATCTGGGTCGTTGCCATGATTGTAAATGCCATCACGCCTAGCTTCAATGGCAAGCAAGACATGGTTCAGGCAACAAAATTGATGGTATATGCTGGCACACCAGTTTGGGTTGCAGGGCTAGTTTCCTGGATCCCGATTTTGGGTTGGCTCGTTAGCTTGGCGGCAATCGCATATACCGTCTATTTGATTTATTTGGGTGTGAAGCCGGTGCTGAGCGTTCCAGATGACAAGGTGGCTGGTATGACAGTGGTGACAGTACTGATCTACATTGTGACATCCATTATTGTCAGCATGGTCATCGGTGCTGCGCTTGTTAGCATGTTTCTGGGCGGAGCTATGATGTCTGGCGGCCTCACTTAAACCCAAAACAATTTCTTCAGAAAGAATAGCATTCGGGCCATGCCTTCGCTAAAGCGTCGTCATGGCCCGAAATGTAAGACGTAACGACTGGGGATTTCCGCGCTGGCGTGGCTATGGCAGCAATAGTGCCGCACAAAAAGTGCGGCTTTGTGACCGCCATGGCTGCAATCAAGAAGGCAAATGTCCTGCGCCCAAATCTCCCAACAATCCCGACCGGTGGATGTTCTGCGAAGCGCATGCCGCGGAGTATAATCGGCAGTGGGACTATTTTGAGGGACTGTCCAAAGAAGAAGCCAAAGAACGCGAACGTCAGGAAAAGAGCGATTTTTCCGGCTACCGCGAAGCAGCACATTATGGATGGGTAGGGTCCGGCGACGGTAGCCGCAGCCCTGATGAAATGATGGCGTTGGAGCTATTTGGCCTTGATCCCGATGCAACGCTCGAAGATGCCAAAAAGGCATGGCGTGCGTTGGCGAAAGACAACCATCCCGATGTGAAGGGCGATGATGCCGAGGCAGCCAAACTATTTCAGGCTGGGCAGGCGGCTTTTGAAGTTCTTAAGTCTGCGGAAGAAATGCGCGAATGGCGCGGTTAAGCCAACCGTTCCGCCGTTTCCTTAATCAGAGCGATCATATTGGGGATGCCTTGCGTCCGATTGGAGCTTAGCTGGCTGGATAAGTCAAACGGTGCCAGCTCGGCAGAAATGTCCAGCGCGGCCGTTTCTTTTGCCGATTTTCCCTCAACCGTTTTCAAAACGAGTGCGATGATTCCCTTTGTGATTGCCGCGTTACTATCGGCCAAAAAAGTAAGGTCGCCGCCCTCTTCGACCGGATAGACCCACACGCTGGCGGAACAACCACGAACCAGCGTCGCATCGGTTTTCAAGGCATCGGGCATAGGCGGCAATTCGCGGCCAAGATCAATCAGCAACCGATAGCGATCATCGCCATCGAGAAAGTCATATTCTTCGAAAATTTCGGTAAGTGAAGCCATTGCTTCGCGCTATACACATTCATCAGGGCAACAAAAGCCCCGAAATCGCATTGGGGATTTAATATTCTATCCCGGCGGCAATGGCTTCCAACTTTTTGACGCGCTCTTTCAAATCGGCAACTTCTATGCGCGATACGGTTGACGGCGTTTGCGGGGCACTATCGATTTGATGTTGATCCAATTCAGCACGTTTCAGTGAGATCCATTCGCGCCACCCGCGAAGCGAAACAGCCGAAACGATTGCAATCCCGGTTAGCGCGACTGCGCCCATTGTAAGATAGAAACTGGCATCCTGTATCATATTGAATGTCCTTTCCTTAAAAACCCGCGCGGTTTACTTATCGCGCAACTCTTCAATCTGACGCTCCAGATCATCGGCACCGTGATTGTCGGTCGCTATGCGTTCGAGCACATGGATGCGCTCTTTCAATTCAGTAATTTCCGACGCCATTTGCGCTTTCTCACCATCGTGGGCGAGGCGTTGTTTTTTGTTTCCCATCATATCTTCATCTTCAAGAATGCCATGCTTCGCTTGGTATCTTGCCTTAATGACGCTGCCGATGGTGATGATCAGAATGATCCCAATTACCATTTCAAACGGATTCATTTTTCTATTTTCCTTCCCTTATGTTGTTCTTTTAGTTGAGTGGCTTGTCGCGTAGGTCTTCTATCTGGCTGGCAACATCGAACCCTTTGTCGGTTACGATTGTTTCCAATGTCGCCACTCGTTGTTCGAGGCGTTCGTTGGTTGCCGCATATTGTGCGGCTTTCTCTGCAGAAATTTCGGATTGCTTATCCATCATTTTCTGCTTGTGATCCGACCAGATGGCGAAGGCACCTATGGCCATGCCCGCGAATGGTATCATCAATGCAATATACTCTATTGGCACGTATATTCCTTCAGTTGGCTGGGCTATTGAGCGCTTCGATTTCGGCGCTCAGTCGGTGGGTGTCATCGACAACAATCTTTTCGACATTGCCAAGGCGGTCTTTGATCGAACCAAGCTCGGCGCGCAGTTCTGCATTTTCGTTGGTGAGTAGTTTGACGCGTTCAAGAGCTTCTTTGTCCGTTTTCGGATGGACGGCCTGTCCCCAGCTGCCTTCTAGCGGATAGCCATTTTTGATCCGCATCCAAGTTGTTACTACCCAACCCAAGGTAATCGCAACGACACCAATTCCAATCATCGGGCCAAAGGCCGATATCACTGCTAGTTTGTCGGGGTCCATTCCTTCTTTTCCTCCCTATCACGCCTCAGCGCAGATTTTCAATTTCGTCTGACAGTCTGCTCGACTTGTCCGTGGCAATGCGTTCCAGAACAGCGATACGTTCT
>CAKZNA010000010.1 GCA_937129355.1 uncultured Sphingomonadales bacterium
CGGAGCTTTCGGGCAATGTTGTTGATCTTTGCCCCGTCGGCGCGCTGACCAGCAAGCCATATGCGTTCAACGCACGGCCATGGGAGCTTAAGAAAACGCCGAGCATTGATGTGATGGATGCGGTCGGCACCAATATCCGTCTCGATAGCCGGGGCAGGGCAGTTCTGCGCGCCGTTCCTCGCATCAATGACGACGTGAATGAGGAATGGGCGACCGACAAAACCCGCCATGCGGTTGATGGCTTGACTGTCCGCCGTCTCGACAAACCTTATGTGCGGAACTCCAAAGGTAAGCTGGAAGCTGCAAGTTGGGAAAGCGCATTTGGCGCGATTGCCGATGTTGCAGCGAAAGCAAAAGGCAATGTTGCGGCGATTGCTGGCGATATGGTGGATTGCGAAACTATGTTTGCGGCGCGAGAGCTTGTTAGCGCACTCGGCGGAAATATGTTTGAAGGCCGCCAGACGGGCATGTCTTACAACACGTCGAGCCTGAGCGCGGTCAATTTCAACACAACCATCGCGGGCATCGAACAAGCCGATGTGGTCTTGATCGTCGGTAGCGATGTGCGGCGTGAGGCGTCGCTGGTCAATACGCGCATTCAAAAGGCGGTGCGGCGCAATGGCGCGAAAGTCTTCGCGATTGGTCCGGAAACCGATTTGACCTATAAAACCGAATGGATCGGCGAAGATATGTCGGCGCTCACCAAGCTGCCGAAAGCGGCGGCGGATGCGCTGAAGAAGGCGAAGCGGCCTGCGGTCATCGTCGGCGGCGCGGCGCTCGGCGTTAAAGGCGTGCATGGCGCGGCGCTTGCGCTCGCGAAGAAATATAAGATGATCCGAGATGACTGGAACGGCTTTAACGTCCTGCATTTCTCTGCGGCGCGGATGGGCGGGTTGATGCTCGGTTATGCAATGAAGGGCGGGATTGGCGATATCGTCAAAGCGAAGCCGAAACTTGCTTTCTTCCTGGGCGCGGATGAAGTGGATTATGACGGCTTTAAAAAGACATTTAAAGTCTATGTCGGCCATCATGGTGACGCTGGTGCACATCATGCCGATGTTGTTCTGCCTGCCGCAGCCTATAGCGAGAAATCAGCTACTTATGTAAACCTAGAAGGCCGCGTACAGCGCGGCACACAGGCGGTATTCCCGCCCGGTGATGCTCGCGAAGACTGGGCGATATTCCGGGCGCTTTCCGACGTTGTTGGTCATACACTGCCCTTCGATAGCCTAGATGAACTGCGCGCCGAAATGGCGAAGGCGGTTCCTGCGCTCGGCCAAGAAGGTCTCGCTGATTATGGTTGGCCAAAAGACAAAGACCTTCCCAAAATGGCCGCCACGCCAAAAGGCAAGATGAAGGGCTATCCGATCAAGGATTTCTACCTGACAAACAGCATCTGCCGTGCTTCCGAAACCATGCAACAATGTTCCAGCGAAATCACGCACGCGCAAGAGATGCTGGAGGCGGCGGAATGAAGAACTCCTCCAAAAACACCGTCATCCTGAACTCGTTTCAGGATAACTGGCGCAGTGCGATCCTGACGGGCGTTATACTGAAACAAGTTCAGCATGACGCATTTTTCGGTGGAGGCGTTTCATGACCGAATTTTTCCAATCCCTCGGCATGACATATGAATGGGCGTGGTTTGTCGCGACTATTGCGGGCATCCTGCTCATTGCATTGCCGCTTATGCTCGCAGTGGCGATGATTATTTATGTTGACCGGAAAATATGGGCAGCAGTGGCGATGCGGCGTGGACCGAATGTCGTTGGTCCTTTTGGTCTTTTGCAAAGCTTCGCCGATGGCTTGAAAGTCTTCCTTCAGGAAACGATTATTCCAAGTGCGGCCAACAAGGGGCTTTTTCTGCTGGCGCCGATTATTACTTTCACCGTTGCACTCGCGGCCTGGGCCGTGATCCCGTTTAATTCGGGCGCAGTGCTCGCCGACATAAACGTCGGCCTGTTATACGTGCTCGCGATCAGCTCGCTTGGCGTATACGGCGTGGTGATTTCGGGCTGGGCGTCGAACTCTAAATACCCTTTCTATTCCGCGATGCGCGCCGCTGCGCAGATGATTTCTTACGAAGTTTCAATAGGTTTCATCCTCGTCTGCATAGTGATGTGGGCAGGGACGTTTAACCTGAATGCCATTATAGAAGCGCAGCGCGGGCATGGGCTTGGCTTTATCAACGGCTATTTCTTCAACCTGTTGCTTTTCC
>CAKZNA010000011.1 GCA_937129355.1 uncultured Sphingomonadales bacterium
ATCGCTTCTGAACAATAGTGCTGATTTCAAACCATATATCAGTAAGGATGAGCAACGCGCGCAAGGCGATGTTCATGCAATGCTTGAAAATGATGATTGGAGCAGTTTGTTCCTGTTGGAAAATGGCGTGACGAATGATGCCAATGTGGAATTATGCCCCGCAATTAGCTCCGCGACGATAGACGGCTTGCCGCTTTGCCGGATAGGACAGCGGACGCCGTCGGTGCTGTTATCGCTTTTGCGGCCAGGTGCGCATATCCCTCCCCATACAGGTATGTTGAATTGCCGCCACATTTGCCACATGCCGCTGATTATTCCTGATGGATGCGGTTTTCGCGTTGGTAGTGAAACGGTTGAATGGAAAGAAGGCGAATTGCTGGCCTTTGATGATACGGTGCAACATGAAGCTTGGAATAGAGGCAGCGAGAACCGGTTGGTGTTAATTTTCGACATATGGGTACCGGAAATCACGCAGGTGGAAAGACAACAGATTGCTGCTCTGTTTGAAGCGGTGGATACATATTAGCATGACGAAGGCAGATCGGTCAGATATCGACGCACTTGCCGCAGATGCATATGCCTTACAGAATTCAGGTGATATCGCGGGAGTGATTGAAGCTTATAGAAAGCTCCTTTCCGTCGCACCGGAGCGCCCTGATGATTGGTACAATCTGGGTTATTTTCAAAAGCGCGCGCGGCAATATGAGGATGCGCTAGCTTCTTATGAAGCTGCTTTACTGCATGATATTCGCGGTCCGGAAGACGTTTTCCTGAATCGCGCGGTCGTTTATGCCGATGCCCTGCGGAGACCGGAAGACGCGAGTTTGGAATTGGAAAAGGCAGTTGCAGCAAATCCGGACTATGTCCCGGCATGGCTCAATTTAGGCAATTTGCACGAAGATCGCGGGGCAAGAAGCGAGGCGCTGCAAGCTTATAACAAAGCGCTTGAGATTGAACCGGGAAATGCGCTTGCCTTGGCGCGAGTGGCCGATGTTAGTGAAATTGAATGCGCGGATGCCCCCATAGTTGGCAGGCTGAAAGCTGCACTTGCTAGCCGCGGGCTCACAGAGATGGACAAAGCTGACATTGGTTTTGCACTAGGCCGGTTGCTGGACAGCGCAGGCGAGTTTGATGGTGCTTTTGCGGCATATAGTGACGCAAATACCGCAAGCCAGAACGCGGGTGGGCAGCGATACTCCCGTCAAGCGACTGAAGATATGATGCGCGAAATCGCGGAAGTGTTTTCAGAAGCCGTTCCCGTCCAAGCAACAGAAGCACCGAGCCCGATCTTTATATGCGGAATGTTTCGTTCAGGCTCCAGTCTCCTTGAGCGTATTTTTGCCGCGCATAGCAAAGTAACCGCAGGCGGCGAGTTGGAGATAGTTCCGGCGCTCGTTGCCCAGCAGCTAAATCCATACCCTCGCTCGTTGTTGAACGCTGATGATAGGATATATGAAAAGCTCAAAGATCACTATTGTGACGAATTACAGCGTATGGGATTACAGCCTGCTTTCACAACCGACAAACGACCCGATAACTTCCTGCATATCGGATTGATCAAACGTATTTTCCCAAATTCTAAGATTATTCACAGCGTGCGAAACCCGTTGGACAACTGCCTTTCCGTTTTCTTTGCGCATCTTGATCCAAGAATGACCTATGCGCAAAGCTTGGAAAGTGCGGCGCATTGGCATTTTGAATATGAGCGGTTGATGGCGCATTGGAAACGGCTTTATCCTAATGATATACATGATGTTTTCTATGATGAACTTGTGGTGGACCCCAAGCCTGAAATCAAAGGAATGCTGAATTTTTGCGGACTTGAATGGGAAGATGCCTGTCTTTCGCCGCATTCGGTCACCGGCGTGGTCCGCACGGCGAGCAGCTGGCAGGTGCGCAAACCCCTATATCAAAAATCCTCAGGGCGGTACCGTAATTATCGCTGCCATATCCGCGATTTGGTTAGGCTTCTTGGTGAAACAAAACCCTAATTTTTCCGCACCAATTCGCGCATGGCATCATCCAGCCCGTCGAGCGTGAGCGGATACATGCGATCGTTCATTAGCTCTTTGAGTATCTTGGTGCTTTGTGAATAGCTCCACTGCTTTTCAGGAACGGGATTTAGCCAAACGGAAGCTGGGTAGGTGTTGGTAAGCCGCTGCATCCACGTTGCGCCGGCTTCCTCGTTAAAATGCTCAACCGATCCGCCCGGATGTGAAATTTCATAAGGGCTCATCGCAGCATCGCCGATAAAGATCATTTTATAATCATGCGGGAATTTATGCATCAATTCCATTGTCGGCGTACGCTCTGCAAAGCGGCGTTTATTGTCTTTCCAAACGCCTTCATACGGACAGTTATGAAAATAGAAAAATTCTAGGTTTTTAAACTCACTAGTCGCCGCACTGAATAATTCTTCGCAAAGTTTGATGAAAGGGTCCATCGACCCACCAACATCCAGCATCAGCAATACTTTAATCGCGTTCCGGCGTTCCGGACGCATGCGGATATCGAGCCAGCCCTGCCGCGCTGTGCCCCTGATTGTGCCATCGATATCTAGTTCTTCGGCTGATCCTTCGCGGGCAAAGCGCCGCAGACGGCGCATAGCTATTTTGATGTTTCGTGTGCCCAATTCGCGCGTGTTATCCAGATTTTGAAACTCGCGCTTTTCCCATACTTTGACGGCTTTACCATGTTTGGATTCGCCGCCAATGCGGACGCCTTCGGGATTATAGCCGCTATTACCAAATGGGGACGTGCCGCCCGTTCCGATCCATTTGCTGCCGCCTTCATGGCGCTTTTCCTGTTCCTCAAGCCGTTTTTTCAGGGTGTCCATGATTTCATCCCAGCTACCGAGTTTTTCGATTTCGGCCATTTCTTCTGGGCTGAGCATTTTTTCGGCAACGGCTTTCAACCAATCCATCGGAATTTCTTCCTCATTGGTTCCATATTCCGAAAACACGCCTTTGAAGACTTTGTTGAACACTTGATCAAACCGATCAAGCTGCGCCTCGTCCTTCACCAGCGTCGCACGGGAAAGATAGTAAAACTCTTCCGGGCTCTGCGCGATCACATCGGCATCAAGCGCCGCAAGCAGCGCCAGATGCTCTTTGGTAGACGCCGGAATACCCGCAGTCCGTAACTCTTCAAGAAAGGAGAAAAACACTAGGGTTTATCCGTTCCTTCGTGCCATGAACGCAAGCCGCTCGAACAGCATCACATCTTGCTCATTCTTAAGCAGCGCGCCGTGAAGGGGAGGGATGGCTTTTGTCGGGTCTTGATTTTGCAGGACATCGAGCGGCATATCTTCATGCATCAGCAATTTAAGCCAATCGAGCAATTCAGACGTGCTTGGTTTCTTTTTAAGGCCCGGAACATCGCGGACTTCATAAAATATATCCATCGCCTTTTTGACTAGCATTTTCTGGATGTCGGGGAAATGTACGTCGATGATAGCCTGCATCGTATCGCGATCAGGGAATTTGATATAATGAAAGAAGCAGCGGCGCAGGAACGCGTCGGGCAGTTCCTTTTCATTGTTTGATGTGATGATAACAATCGGGCGTTCGGCGGCCTTCACCGTCTCCTGCGTTTCGTAAACAAAGAATTCCATCCGATCGAGCTCTTGCAAGAGGTCGTTCGGAAATTCGATGTCGGCCTTGTCAATTTCGTCGATCAGCAGGACAGGGAGCTTCTTCGATGTGAATGCGTCCCAGAGTTTGCCGCGTTTGATGTAATTGTTGATGTCATGAACGCGTTCATCGCCCAGCTGGCTATCTCTCAAACGAGCAACTGCATCATATTCATAAAGACCCTGGTGCGCTTTCGTTGTCGACTTAATATTCCATTCGATCAGCGGCATATCAAGCGCATCGGCGATTTCCTGTGCCAAGACGGTTTTACCGGTGCCAGGCTCTCCCTTTACCAGTAATGGGCGCCGAAGCGTCGCAGCAGCATTGACCGCTACTTTAAGATCATCGGTTGCTACATAATTGTCAGTGCCGTCAAAACGCATGGAATTTCCCTGTCAGTTAATCGTTCGATTAAGTGACTAGGTCGCATGTACCGACAATGCAATATCAGTTTTGCTTAGTTTTAGGCGAAATAGAGCTGTATCAGCCCAATTCGCGAATTTCGGCATGCCTTGCGGCTATTATCTGCCAAAGACCGCGTTGCTGCGATAGGACCTGATCAGCGCCAAATCGCATGGCGCGTTCGATACGATCATTCTCCGCAAGAATGGCTGCTAGTTTCTCACTAGCAACTTGATCAGGCAGCTTGCATTCTGTTGGCTCGATGCCGAGCAGCATGGCAACGCCATCAATCAGCGGGCGGGTCGCCTGCCAATCGAGAATGAAAGCAATCGCGGTGCCCGCAGCGCAACCTTTTCGATCAGACGTCGCCAGCATTTCAAAACTGTTTGATTGAGTGGCCAGAACGGCTGACACCTTTTCCTGGCCATTATGGCTATGCATTGGCCCAGCAGCGACGGTGAGTTTGGTGAGGAAGCTGCGTTCCGCTGCAAAACCGTCAATTGCTTCGACCAACCATTCGCGCGCAGCATCTTCAACAATTTTGGAAGCCGCATGGTCAACAATGCCGGGGTGCCGGCCATGTGAAACACACATGAAATGAGCAATATCAGCGATTAGAGCTGCACGGGCGATTTTGCCGGTTGAGCGTAGCGAGTTCATATCACGGCACTCGGCCAAGAATTCTTCAAGCGGATGGACAGCGGAAAAGCTTCCGTTGTCCTGGATTTCCTGCGCAAAATTGGTGCCAAAATTGTCGTCACGTTCAGGGCGAGCCAAATTGTCCATAACTTCTCCGGTTGCAGGAAAAACCCCAAAACGGGGTCCTATTCGCAGCGGTTTAGCAGGAAGTCCTAAATGACTAGTTTACATTTGGCCGTTGTTGTTAAGAAAAATTCTAAAAGCGAATTTATTTGGCCTCAATGAAAATGGCGAGCCAACGCGGGGCCCGTCATTCAATTTCGATATACTGTATCAAGCCAAGGGCTTCATTTATTGATCGAGGAAGCTCCGCATTTTTCGGCTGCGCGATGGATGTTTAAGCTTTCTCAATGCCTTGGCTTCGATTTGTCGGATACGTTCTCTGGTAACAGAAAACTGTTGCCCGACTTCTTCCAACGTATGATCGGTATTCATTCCAATACCAAAACGCATACGCAGAACACGTTCTTCGCGCGGCGTCAGGCTAGCCAAAACACGTGTCACGGTTTCTTTTAAGTTGGACTGGATCGCAGCATCGACCGGGATTATTGCATTTTTATCTTCGATGAAATCACCCAAATGCGAATCTTCTTCGTCACCAATTGGTGTTTCGAGAGAGATCGGCTCTTTGGCGATTTTCATCACCTTGCGGACTTTTTCCAAAGGCATTTGCAGTTTTTCTGCCAATTCCTC
>CAKZNA010000012.1 GCA_937129355.1 uncultured Sphingomonadales bacterium
CGTGAGCGTGCCCGTGTCTTCATAGGCACCAGCCTGCGCAAACGTGGTGTAGCAAAGCCCGCGCTTTTCGCGGATCTCTTGGAACAAGCGGGACGACACGCCGCCGCCCATCACAGACGCATATATCTGTGCAGTGTAAATCTCGGGGGCGCGATAGTTGGGGCCCTCAAACGCGAGGGCAAAATGAACCTGCTCAAGGTCTTTGTCGCGGCGCACTTCACCGCCGCCAAATTTTGCAGGCTCGATCAATGTCTCGGGACGGATGATCGGGGACAGATGGCCAAACATCGCTTCGGCTTGGGCGACAATCTTGTCGTGGTCAATGCAGGCTTGAATATGCCGAAAGGCGGCTGTCACCTGACCGACTTTGTGCCTTTGAAATTGGTCAAATGACCATCCTAGGCGTCGACGGAAAACAGCGCTGTTTCGGCGGGCAGGCGGGCAAGGAGCTTTATGGCCGCTATCATGATGAGGAATGGGGTGTTCCGTCGCATGATGACCAACACTTGTTTGAAATGCTCATTCTGGAAGGCGCACAGGCGGGGCTAAGCTGGGAAACGGTACTGAATAAACGCGAAGGATATCGCGTCGCGTTTCACGGATTTGATGTGGGGCGCGTGGCCGCTATGACAGACGATGAACTGGAAGCATTGCGCGAAGATACGGGCATCATTCGCAACAAGCTGAAGATTTATTCCGCCCGTAAAAACGCGATTGCTTTCGTCGAAATGCAGCGAGAATTTGGTAGCTTTGCCGATTGGCTTTGGGCGCATGTTGATGGTACGCCGCAAATCCTGCGTCCCAAAGATAATACGCAGCTGCGCGTCACGTCACCCGAAAGCGATGCGATTTCAAAGGCGCTTAAAAAACGCGGAATGAGCTTTGTCGGTAGCACCATCATCTATGCTTATATGCAAGCCACCGGCTTGATCGATGAACATTATGCGGGATGCTGGCAGGGGTAGCTTTGCGCGGTGCTTTCTATTTAACCCGTTCGAGCCGTACGCGCGCATGACCGCGCTGTATCATACCAATTTTGCTTGCTGCGGCGCGCGATAGATCGATAATCCGCCCCCGCACAAACGGTCCGCGATCATTGATCCGCACCGTAACCTGACGCCCGTTGCGCAGATTTGTGACACGCACGCGAGTACCAAAGCGCAAGGTTTTGTGCGCTGCTGTCATCTTGGAAGGATTGAAACGTTCGCCATTGGCAGTTTTCCGTCCAGCGAATCGCGCGCCATAATAACTGGCCATGCCCGTGGCGAAAACGCCCGTGCCCTTACCGCCCGTGTGATGCGCCTGTACCGCCAGCATTGGCAATGTTACGGCTGCTATCGCGACCAATATTATTTGCTTTTTCATAGGTTTTGATGCCCCTCAATATTCCCTAATATGGAAAGATTATCCAGAAACTACTTCTGCAAGGCAAGCTGGTTCACGATATGCTGCAAGGAATTTGGGACGCAGCGACGACTCAGCACGCAAAAGCGCTGCTCTTTGTTTTACCGCCAAAGAAGTGCAATATTGGCGTTGTCCGGCGTGATATGGAAATTCTGCTCGAAGCTTCAAGCATTTCAGCCGACTGCATCTTTATCTAGGCAGCATCCTGCTCGATGCAAATTTGTTCACTCTCGAAGCCCTGTAAAGGAACGCCGAGCAACTGGCAGTGATTGCCGCTGTCGCCGCGAATGAAATTACGACAGTCTTTGCACAGACCGAATTGGCGCCCCTGCATCCGGCTTATCTGATTTTTGATCATGCGTTCAACCATTTGGATAAATTGTGCGCGCTCATTCTTTGGCAGATAAGATAGCATTTGTTCGGCAACGGGGGTCATCCCTAACGCGATCATGCGCTGACCAGCGGCGGTAAGATCCAGCCTCACCACGCGTTTGTCGGCGGGATCGCTATGCCTGCTGACGAGGCCCTTCTTTTCAAGCACTGCAATTGTTTGCGAGACGCTGCCTTTGGTTTGGTCAAGCCATGCGGTGAGGCCCTTGGGTGTTCGCGAGTAGCGATTGGCACGGTTTAGAAACCCTAGCGCAAGCCAGTGAACGGGCTGCAATTCTCTATCTCCCCTGTCGGCAGATATTAAACGCGCAAATCGTGAGAGCAGTTCCAGAGAGTGGTCATCGGACATAGTTTTTAGTATCGACTAAAAACTATCTTGTCAAAGCGTTTGGCTTATGCTTATAAAGTATCGACTCGAAACTATATCAGTTCGAGCTTACAGAGAGGATTTATGGTTATGTCATCCAAAGCTATCTTTTATCACGCCGGTTGCAATGTTTGCGTTGCTGCCGAAAATGCGCTTGCTGAAGCGCTCGATCCAAACCGGTTCGAAACAGAAATTGTCAATTTTGCCGATGCACCGAGCCGGATTGTCGAAGCAGAGTCGTTTGGGGTTGAATCCGTGCCAGCGCTGGTCATCGCCGGACAGCCATTCCACATCAACTTTGGCGCCTCGATGGCCGATGTGAAGGCAAGCTGATGCGACAGGGAAAAATAGCTGCGGCAATGATCGCTTCTGCACTTTGCTCTGCCGCTTGCGCCCATGACGGGAGTAGCGGACATGCCGCTGCTTCCCCGGCGCATACTGGCGGGATCAAAACCGAGCCGACTGCCAGCGTTCTAGCGCCTTTCGATATCATCCATGCCAAGATCAAAACGAAAGGCAATGTGGCCATTTTCCATATGGCGGTTTCCGGTAAAGCAGGGGCATCAAAGCCCAACGCTACCGGCAAATTCGAAGGCAGCGATGTCTTCTCATATGTGTGGCCAACCACGATCGATTCCTACGAAGTTGGATTTGAAAAGGGCGCGGGAATATTGGCGTTGGCTGTAACGTCCCATCCTGATTTTGACGATACTCCGCTATTTGACGAAAATGGTGATAACGACGCCGGCAATGACGGCGGATTATGGCATATGCACTGGGTCGTGCTGGGGCCGGACAAGAAATGCGGAGAAGGAGCGTTGAAGGTTCAGGATATAGCGCCTGGTACTTCTCCGCGTTTGCCGAAAACATGGCCGGGTGTACCGATTTTGTTGGACAGTCCCGGATGGCAGCCATCAATGTCGGATAATACTGTCGAAGTCAGGGTCCCTTTTGACGATATTTCTGTGGTCAATAAGTCGACATTTGACGGCGTCACTGCTGGCCTTCGTATCAACGCCAGCGCGCATGCACCGCTTCTTTGTGTTACCGACGTTTTCAAGGTTTCATCGGGCGACTTAAGCCTTCCCGGCATACCCAACCGCTAACTAGCTTAGTTGGCTTAAAGACAGAGGACTATCCATGAATAATTCCAAGCTACCCGAACTGATTGTATCCGAATGGATCAATACGCCGCAGCCAATCCGTCTTTCCGAATTGCGCGGAAAGGTTGTCGTTATTGAAGCATTCCAGATGCTTTGTCCGGGATGTGTGGCTCATGGTCTTCCGCTGGCTTCAAGAATTGCCGAAGCTTTCCCCAGCGACGCTGTGCAGGTGATCGGCCTGCACAGCGTTTTTGAGCATCACGATGTGCAAGGGCCGCGCGCTGCTCTGGAAGCATTCGTTCACGAATACCGCTTGTCTTTTCCGATAGCCATGGACGCTCCCGCCGGGGATGGAGGGATCCCCAAAACGATGCGTGCATATCAACTACAGGGGACGCCGTCGCTCTTGATTGTCGACGGCCAAGGCCAGCTAAGGCTCAACCATTTTGGACGCCCCGATGATCTTCCCATAGGCGCCAAAATCATGGAGCTGATTGTCGAGGCTCGCGCATCGAAGACGGAAAGCCCACCGTCGGAAATAACCAATGCAGCCGAAGGAGGTGTTTGCCTCGCTGATGGAAGCGGCTGTTCCTAAACCATAGTCAAATTTGGGCAGGCATCAAACATCCAAATTCGCGACGTTAAGCGCATTCTCCACAATGAAATCACGCCGTGGTTCGACGATATCACCCATTAACTTGGTGAAGATTTCGTCGGTCAGGTCGGCTTGTTCGACGGTTACCTGAAGCAGGCTGCGATGGTCGGGGTCTAGCGTGGTTTCCCACAGCTGTTCCGCATTCATTTCGCCAAGGCCTTTATAGCGAGATATGTTGAGGCCTTTGCGCCCTGCCGCCAGAACCGCATCGAGCAATTCCGATGGCCGCGTGATGAGCGTCCCGCTGGCGGAGGCATCGAATTCTTCTTCGCCGTCGTTGTCCTTATCAGCCGCGGCTGATTTCACCAGACGCGCAGGCACCGCATAGCTATCGGTTTCTTCGGCGGCCAGCTTGTGCAGCTTGCGCGCTTCTGCGCTTTGCAGGAAGGCCGCTTCGATAATGTGATGGTCGGTCACGCCGCGCCATAGGCGTTCAAAATAATACCCGCCTTCTTCGGATATGCCGCCGGTCCATTTGCCTTCGCTATCCTGAGCCTGCATCCATTCCGCTGCCTTTGTGACGGCTGCTTCGCGATCCTTGGCTGCATGGTCTGGATTAAGCGCGCCGGTGAGCGCCATCGCCTCGATAATCGTGCCATCATAGCGGCGCGGGACATAAGCCATCAGGGTGCGCATACGCCGGGCATGCTCGACCAGTGAGCCCAGATCATTGCCGCTGCGCGCGCCCGCGGATGTTTCCAAAAGCACACCGCTCAGCCCGCTTTCGACCAGATGGGCATCAAGTGCGTTATCGTCTTTCAGGTAAATTTCGCTACGACCGCGCGCGACCTTATAGAGCGGTGGCTGCGCGATATAGAGATGCCCGCGCTCTACAATCTCTGGCATTTGGCGATAGAAGAATGTCAGCAGCAATGTGCGGATATGCGCGCCATCGACGTCAGCATCGGTCATGATCACAATTTTGTGATAGCGCAGCTTTTCAATATCAAAATCTTCGCGACCAATGCCGGTCCCCATCGCTTGAATCAATGTGCCAATTTCTCTCGATGTGAGCAGCCTATCAAAACGCGCGCGTTCCACATTCAGGATTTTACCCTTTAGCGGAAGGATCGCCTGATATTTCCGGTCACGGCCTTGCTTTGCGGAACCACCAGCGGAATCGCCCTCCACTAGGAATAGCTCGGACTTGGTGGGGTCGCGTTCCTGACAGTCAGCCAGCTTGCCGGGCAGCGACGCCACCTGCATCGCGCCCTTGCGGGTCATCTCGCGCGCCTTTTTCGCGGCTTCGCGGGCGGCGGCGGCATCGATCACCTTCTGGATCACCATTTTGGCGTTCGCCGGATTTTCCTCCAACCATTCACGCATCCGGTCGGCCATTAGGCTTTCGAGCGGCTGACGCACTTCGGAGGAAACCAGCTTGTCTTTGGTTTGCGAGCTAAATTTCGGATCGGGCAGTTTCACCGATACAATCGCGGTCAGACCTTCACGCATATCATCGCCAGTAAGCGAGACCTTTTCTTTCTTCAGCATGCCGGAGCTGTCGGCATAGGAATTGAGCGTTCGGGTTAGTGCCGCGCGGAAGGCCGCCAGATGGGTGCCGCCATCGCGCTGAGGAATGTTGTTCGTGAAGCACAGAACATTCTCATAATAGCTATCATTCCATTCCAGCGCGACATCGATGCCGATGCCGTCGCGCTCGGATGAAATCGCGATCGGTTCGGGCAGCAATGCGGTTTTGTTACGGTCGAGATAGGCAACAAAGGCCGAAATCCCGCCTTCATAAAACAGATCATGCTCTTGCACATCCTCATGCCGTTTATCGCGCAGCAGGATATGCACGCCGCTATTGAGGAAAGCCAGTTCGCGGTAGCGATGCTCTAGCTTTTCAAAATCAAATTCGGTCACGTTTTTGAAGGTATCGGTCGATGCCATGAAGGTAACGCGGGTGCCTTTTTTGAATCCATTCGCATCCGAATTGCCATCAACTTTCGGCGCATCGCCGCGTATCTCCAGAGCGCCTACGGCATCACCATTTTCGAAACGCATCCAATGTTCTTTGCCGTCGCGCCAGATGGTAAGCTCCAGAAATTCCGAAAGCGCATTCACCACCGACACGCCCACGCCGTGCAGACCGCCGGAAACCTTGTAAGCATTGTCGTCGCTGGTATTTTCAAATTTACCGCCGGCATGCAGCTGGGTCATGATAACCTCGGCCGCCGACACGCCCTCTTCCTTATGCATGCCAACCGGGATACCACGCCCGTTATCTTCGACCGACACGCTGCCGTCGGGGTTAAGTTCGATCAGCACCAGATCGCAATGTCCGGCCAGCGCCTCGTCAATCGCATTATCCGAAACCTCAAACACCATGTGGTGCAGGCCGCTGCCATCATCGGTGTCACCAATATACATGCCAGGGCGTTTGCGGACGGCGTCTAGTCCCTTTAACACCTTGATGGCATCAGCGCCATATTCATTGGCATTGGGGTTGGCCGCGCTGTCGCTTTGAATGCTGTTTTCGGGCGTGTCGTTGGATGGTTCATCAGTCATGGTCCCACAATACCCTAGCTGAGTCGCCAACCCAAGCTTTATGGGGTGTTTTCCACATATTTCTTCGCTTATATTTCAACTACTTATAGACAAATAGTCGATCGGTGGGATGCAGCGGCTGTTCGGGCGGGAACTTGTGTTCATAATGCTCCTGGAAAAGAAGAGGAGAATGCATGTCGAACCCGGCCGAAATGGTGCCATTTGCAAAGACTTTAGGCATCGAAGTGACGAAGCTCCAAAAGGACTGCGTCGAGGGCAGACTGCTCGTCCGCCCGGAAATATGCACCATATCCGGCCCCGGCCAGCCAAAGACAATCCACGGCGGCGCAGTGATGACATTTGCCGATGTGTTGGGCGCATTCGGGGCCTTCGCCAATCTGCCCGAAGGCAAATCGGGCACGACGACCAGCGAGAGCAAAACCAATTTCCTGTCGCCAGCACCCGAAGGCACAACCGTCTATGCCGTGTCCGAACCCGTCAAAGTCGGGCGGCGCATATCGGTGTGGCAGACGAAGATATCCGATGAAGATGGCAAGCTCGTCGCCTTGGTCACGCAATCACAGATGGTGCTTTGAATATGACAGAATTGAACCCAACCGAATATCTCGAGCAACCCTTCGGGCATCTCGCTGAACTCATCAATGCGCATGCCGCTAACCACCCGGACCGCATCGCGCTGGATGATGGGGAGGAGAAGCTGACGTGGGCGGAAACCGCCGCGCAAGTGAACCGGATTGCGGCGCAGTTGCAGGCGGATGGTCTGACAAAAGGTCAGGCGGTTTCGATCCTTGGCACGACGACGATCCGTTATGCGCTGGCCTACCTAGGCGCGATAGTGGCGGGCGGCTGTGCGGCGCCGCTGACGACATCGGCAACGCCCAAACAACTCGCGGCGATGATGGCCGATAGCGGCGCGATGCATCTGTTTATCGACACCGCCAAACGGGCAGAGCTGGCGGGTAGCGGTGTGGAGCTGCCCGAAATCAAGCATGTCATGATAGATGTCGCGGCGGATGATGCACCGCAAATATTTGACTGGATGGCGGGTGAAGGGGCCGCGCCCAAAGATGTCGGCGTGGGGCCTGAGGACCCCTATAATATCATCTATTCCAGCGGCACGACCGGCACGCCGAAGGGCATCGTGCATAGCCGCCAGATGCGCTGGTATCAGGCGCAGGCGGGCGGTGGTTACGGCGCAGAGGGGCAGGTGACATTGCTTTCCACGCCGCTTTATTCGAACACGACTCTGGGCATATTCACCCCGACGATTGCCTATGGCGGCACGGTGATTTTGATGCGCAAATTTGATGTGCGTGTATGGTGTGAGTTATGTCAGCAACACCGCGCGACGCATACGATGCTGGTGCCAGTGCAATATCAGCGCCTGATGGATTTCGAGGGTTTCGACAATTATGATCTCGGCTCGCTATTCCTGAAATATTGCACCAGCGCGCCATTTTCTGCCGAGCTGAAAGCAGAGGTGTTGGAACGCATGTCCGGCGGGTTGGTGGAGATTTATTCGATGACCGAAGGCGGCGTTGTCTGCCTGCTTATGGCGCATGAACATCCCGACAAGCTGCATACTGTGGGCAAGCCATGGGGCGCGAGCGAAGTGATTACCGTCGATGAGGATTTAAAGCGCCTGCCCGCCGGAGAGATGGGCGAGCTGGTCGGGCGTTCGGAAACCATGATGTCGGGTTATCAAAACCAGCCTGAAAAAACCGCAGAAGCCAGCTGGCATGATGAAAATGGCGACCGGTGGCAGCGAATGGGTGACATTGGAAAGGTCGATGCGGAAGGTTTCATCACGCTTATGGGCCGATCAAAAGATATGATTATATCGGGCGGATTCAATATCTATCCCCGCGATCTGGAAGAGGCATTGATGGAGCAACCCGGCGTTGCCGATGCCGCCGTGATAGGAATTGAATCGCGCCAATGGGGCGAAACGCCGCTTGGGTTTGTCGTAGCCGAAGCAGGCGTAGAACTCGATTTGGAAGCGCTTAAGGCAGCGACCAATGCCGACCTAGGCAAAACGCAGCGATTGTCCGAACTGCGCCTGATAGAAGAGTTACCGCGCAGTCATATTGGCAAGATTTTGAAAACCGAGCTTAGGGATTTGGTTGGCTGATGCAGCTATCTTTTGCGCGGGGAGGCGAATAGCTGCTGGCCAGGATAGATATCCTTGCGCATCTTGCCATCGTTGATAACGGGCACGCCGCCGACCAATAATTCCGTCACGCCAACCGATTGCTGGTGCGGCTTTTCATAAGTTGTTTTGGCTGCAATCAAAGCCGGATCAAATATAGTGATATCGGCATCCATCCCGATTTGTATGCGGCCTTTCAGGCGGAAAATCGGGGCGGCTTTTTCAAGCAACCTTGCCGGTAGCAATGTCATTTTCGACAAGGCTGTCATGATATCCAGCGCCTTTTCCTCGCGCACATATTTGCCCAATATTTTGGCAAAGCTGCCAACGCCTTGCGGCGGGATGTTTTCGGTCGTTGTCTTGGCGACAAGGCCATCGGAGGAAATGATAATATCGGGCGCAGCGACAAGTAAACGCGTCCATTCTTCTTTCAAATAATGATGGATAATGTCGGCTTGCGGATTTTCGCGCTGGGTGCGCTCAAAGCTCTCTTTTGTAAATCGCTCACCGGTCGCAGCCAGCTGGATGTCAGCATAGTCGATATTGAATATTTTCTTCCAGTCACGCTGAAAGGCCGCTGCGCCGATAAATACCGACCCCGCATTATAGGGGAGGACTTCGGCATGGATATCAACGCCATCCGCGCGCGCTGCACGGACTTTATCGAGGAAGCTTTGCGTATTCTGGATCGCGCTATGCGACATATGGCAGATTAGCGTCCGCGTGCCATATTTGCGCGCCATCGCTATCGCTTCGTCCAGTCCGGCTGGATCGCCCGCCAAACCGCGCCGGACATGGATGAAAAGCGGTGCATCATATTCGGCGGCCAACGCAAACAGCATGCCGAGTTCTTCGCTGTCCACCGCTGCGCTGACATAATCAAGCGGCACGCCAATACCGATGGCACCATCCTGCAGTGATGTTTCAAGTTTACGGCGCATTGCCGCTCTTTCTTCGGCATTTGCCTTTGCCGCGAAAACCCGGCTAACGGGCTTTCCGCTGTCACCAATTTTGGTCATTTTATCGGTGCCATTTGGCCGACTATAATCGCTCATCACTTCCAACCGTGCGGAAACATGCCCGGCCGACGTGCCATAATTTATCGGTGCTCGTCCGCGAATCTGGTTTCCATATGCGGATATGGGATAGGTTCCGGCCTCCAGATCGAGCGTTGTCGTGACGCCGTCCCATGCCTGATAGTGAAGGCCAAGCGGTGTCGGGCTATGGTTATGAATATCGATAAAGCCAGGCGCGACTATTTTGCCCGCTGCATCAATGGCCCTTTTGCCCTGCATCGGCTTTCCGGAAATTGCCACGATACGGTGCCCGATGATCCCGACATTGCGGATAGCGTCGAGCCCGGTTTCAGGATCCATAACCCGCCCGCCATTTATGACGATATCATATTGCCGGTCGTCATTTGCTGCGAAGCCAGCCGTACCTATCAGCAATATGAAGCCGAACAAAAGCGATATGAGGCGCGCCATCATCCGCCCTTGCGGCCAACTTTCTCCACACGCGCGACGACTTCGTCCTGCACAGCAGGCGTCACGAATTTATGGATATCGCCGCCATAGAGCGCGATTTCCTTCACCAGACGGCTGGCAATGGGTTGTAATTCCACATCGGCCATCAGGAACACCGTTTCGACCTGATCGTTTAGCTGACGGTTCATGCCGGTGAGTTGATATTCATATTCGAAATCGGTCACACCGCGAATGCCGCGGATCACCGTTGCCGCATTTTGTTCATCGGCAAAATCGACGAGCAGCGAGTTAAAACCCACCACTTCGATATTGCTATTGCCAATGCTGGCGACCTCGCGCCGCACCATCGCGATGCGTTCGTCATCACCAAACATAGGCGTTTTGGCGATGTTGGTGGTCACGCCGATGATGAGCTTATCGACCAGCTTCGCGCCGCGTTCGATAATATCCATATGGCCCAATGTGATGGGATCGAATGTCCCGGGATAAACGCCAATACGCTCTGCCATTTGGTTGCCCCTAAATTATCTGTCTCTCTGCGATATATAATGCGCGACCGCCCTTAGCAAATCGGCCTCGCTGCCATAACTCGCCAAATGCGCAATCGCTTGATCGACCAGCATTTCCGCTTGCTCTTTCGCCCGCTCCAAGCCCATGATGGAAACGAAGGTTCCCTTGCCTGCGTCTGCATCTTTATGCAGCGCCTTGCCGGCCAGCGCCTCGTCGCCTTCTACATCCAAGATATCGTCGGCAATCTGGAAAGCGAGACCGATATCTTGCGCATATCCCTTCAAATGGGTGCGTCCTTCTGCTGGGATATGCCCCAAAATCGCGCCCATCTCTACACTGGCGGCGATCAGCGCGCCGGTTTTTAATGCCTGCAGACGCGTGATGGTTTGCAGGTCAAATTGCTGCCCTTCGGCCTCCAGGTCCATCATCTGCCCACCTGCCATGCCGTCCGGCCCGCTTGCCCGGGCGAGACAAGCGATCAGCTCGCTGCGGATGAAAGGATCGGAATGGCTTTGCGCGCTACCCAATATTTCAAAGGCCAGCGCATGCAGGCTATCGCCCGCCAGCACGGCGGTTGCCTCACCAAATGCTTTATGTACGGTGGGCTTGCCGCGGCGCAACGCATCGTCATCCATGCAGGGCAGATCATCATGGATTAGCGAATAGACATGGATTGCCTCCACCGCCGTTCCCACGCGCAGGGCAGTGTCATGCTCGACATTAAACAGCCCGGCGGTCGCGACCACCAGTAAAGGGCGCAGTCTTTTCCCACCGCCAATCGCGGCATGGCGCATGGCTTCGTATAATGGCCTGCGCGTGTCATCGGGAATAGACAACATCTGATCAAATTCAGCGTCTATCTCTGCTGAAATCTGCGTAAGGGCCTCATCCAGATTGGCAGAAAGTGCCATCCTGCCGGTCAATCCGCGTCAAAGGCTTGAGTGCCGGTGGCTGCTCCATCCTTGCCAAGGCTGATCGCTTCGATTTTGGCTTTGGCAGCATCGAGTCGCTTTTGGCATTGCGCACGAAGTTTGTTGCCGCGCTCATATAGGGCAATGGATTCATCGAGCGGGGCCTCGCCGCTTTCAAGGCTTTGGACAATGTCTTCAAGCGCTTTCAACGCTTCTTCGAAACTCGGCTCGCCCGCATTTTCTTGTTTTTCTGACATGGACGAAAGCTTTGGCGTGCGGGTGCATCGCGGTCAAGCATTTCGGGCGGAAAAGCTCGCCCGCAGAATTTTACTTCACAACAAATAGCGCTACCGCTAAAGACCCGCCTCTATGAAAAAATCTCTCCTGATTATCGCCCCCGTTGCGATGCTTGCGTTAGCGGCATGTAACAAAACCGAAACTCCTGCAGAAGGTGAAGGTGCAGAAGGCGCCGAAGCCGCTGCTCCTGTCGAAATGCCGCCTGCGATTGTAGACAGCGGCGCTTATCGCTGCGGCGATGGCACTGTCCTCTACGTCGATTTCTTTGGCAATGAAGGCAAGGATGGCCCGAAAGTGGCGGCTGGCATTAGCATCGGCGAAAAAGGCAAAGATACTATCCGTGTTGAAGCGCCAAAGGCAGAAGAACCAGCAGAAGGCGAAGTTGCGTCTGCTGAAGCTCCCGCTCCCGATGCCGCCGCTGCTCCGGCTGGCCCGATGAAATCGGCAGACGGCGAAGCATCGCTTTCCGGCGAAGGCGCTTCGATCAATGTGAAGCTTCCCGGCAAAGGTGCGCAGACCTGCAAAGGCTAAATTGAAAATCAAATCAAACAGAAGGGGTCGGTTTTTCCGGCCCCTTTTTTTGTTGCGCGCCTGCAAAAAGGATCCCATCAAAGCCATAGGGGGATTCTGACATGTTTATTGGACATTTCGCGCCAGCACTGGTCGCGGCGACGCATCCAAAGGCGCCGGGCTTGGGCAAGCTATTCGTTGCTGCACAGCTGACCGATTTTGCATTTTTCGCTCTTGTTTTGGCGGGAGTGGAAAAAATGCGGCTGGCACCGGGAATGACCGTGATGAATGGCATGGATCTGTATCATATGCCCTACACGCATAGTTTGCTGGGCACCGCCGGATGGGCTTTGTTATTTGCAATTGTCATCTATTCCCTGTCCCGCAATCTGACGGGCGCGACGATTGGTGCAGGCGTTGTTCTGTCCCATTGGTTCATTGACCTGATCGTTCATGCGCCGGATCTGACTATAGCTGGTAGCCCGCCTAAGATCGGCTTTGGTTTGTGGAATTATCCCGCATTGGAAATGCCATTGGAGCTGGCCATAACATTTGGCGCGCTCGCCTTTTATGCTTTGCGCACGAAATCCGCCGATGGCAATAATCGGCGCATCTGGATATTGGGCGGCGTGCTTTTGGCCTTGCAAGCCTATAATTGGTTCGCGCCAGAACCAGAGATACTGGATGCAATGATGCCGATTTCGGGGTTGGCCGCCTTTACGCTGGCGGCGGGGCTTGCCGGATGGGCGGCGTTAGGGCGCGTCGCGGCTACGCAAAGCTGACACCTCTTTGCGAAGCGCTTGTAGTTCGGACAGGATTTCCTCCCGCGCGCTCCCCGCTTCCTCATTATCCGCCTCATGCATCGCGGTGACGATGATGGCGATAAACAGGTTCAGAACGACAAAGCTGGTACACATGATAAAAGGCACAAAAAATGCCCATGCATAAGGGAATACTTCCATCACCGGCCGGACAATTCCCATCGACCAGCTTTCCAGAGTCATAATCTGAAACAAAGAATAGAGCGACGCGCCGACCGATCCGAACCATTCGGGAAAAGCCTGCCCGAAAAGCTGCGTCGCCATGACCGCAAAGATATAGAATATCAACGAGAGCAGTACGACCACTGACCCCATCGACGGGATGCTGGCAAGCAGCCCGTGCACCACCTTGCGCATCGACGGCACCACTGACACCAATCGCAGCGCCCGCAATATCCGCAAGGCGCGCAAGACGGAGAATTGCTGGCTCGCGGGGATCAGCGCGACGCTTACGATGGCGAGATCAAATACATTCCAGCCGTTCAGGAAGAAGCGCAAGCGATATGCAAAAAGCTTCAGGATAATCTCCAACACAAATATCGCGATAGCCGCATTGTCGAGCGCATGCAGCAATCCGCCAAACCGCCCCATTGCCGACGGCATGGTTTCAAGGCCCAGCACAATCGCATTCAAGATAATGATAGCGACAATGAACCGTTCGAAAAAAAGTGATTCAACGAAGCTCTTAATCTTGCCCTGCATGCCGTGCCCTCAAAAAATGTCAGGCTGTCCGATAGTTGGCCAATCCCCATCATTCAACCCGCCAATTCGGCTATCAACATAAAAGCGGTTCTTCACACTGGCCATTGGCTTGCTGTAGCGTTAAAGGGCAGCGCATGACTGACGCTGCATCCCAAATCACCCCTGAAATAGTCGCCGAACATGGCCTGAATGAAGAGGAATATGCTCGTATTCTCGCTGCGATGGGGCGAGAGCCTAACCTTGTGGAGCTCGGCATATTTTCTGTGATGTGGTCGGAACATTGTTCTTACAAATCCTCGCGCATCCATCTGGCAAAGCTGCCGACCGAGGCGCCGTGGGTGATTTGCGGGCCGGGCGAAAATGCAGGTGTGATTGACATTGGCGAAGGTCCGGATGGCACGAGGCTGGCCGCGATTTTCAAAATGGAGAGCCACAACCACCCCAGCTATATCGAACCCTATCAGGGCGCAGCGACCGGCGTTGGCGGAATTCTGCGTGACGTCTTCACGATGGGCGCGCGTCCGGTGGCGAATCTGAATGCGCTGCGTTTCGGGCGGCCAGACCATCCAAAAATGAAGCATCTGGTGCAGGGCGTCGTCGCTGGCATTGGCGGTTACGGAAACTGTGTTGGCGTGCCTACCGTGGGCGGCGAGACGAATTTCCACCCGGCCTATGACGGCAATATCCTCGTCAATGCGATGACAGTTGGCGTTGCTGACCAGACGAAAATTTTCTATTCCGCCGCAACCGGCGTCGGCAATCCGATTGTCTATGTCGGATCGAAAACTGGCCGTGACGGCATTCACGGCGCAACCATGGCAAGCGCGGATTTTGCCGAGGATGCAGAAGAGAAACGCCCGACGGTTCAGGTTGGTGACCCGTTTACTGAAAAACTGCTGATCGAGGCATGCCTTGAACTGATGGCGACGGATGCGATTGTCGCAATTCAGGATATGGGCGCGGCTGGACTTACCAGCTCTGGCGTTGAAATGGCGACCAACGGCAAAAGCGGTATCCGGCTGAATATGGATGCGGTGCCGCAGCGGGAAGAGGGCATGACGCCTTACGAAATGATGCTGAGCGAGTCTCAGGAACGCATGCTGATGGTGCTGAAGCCCGGCAAAGAGGAAATGGCGCAGGCGATTTTCGAGAAATGGGAGCTGGACTTTGCCGTGATCGGTGAAGTCACCGATACGCAGCATATGGTGCTGGAATGGCAGGGCGAAGTGGTCTGCGATATCCCGCTCGGGCCGCTTGCCAGCGATGCACCCAAATATGACCGCCCGCATATGAGCCGCGAAGAATATAAAGCATGGGCCGATGTGAAGCCGCTGGGCGACATTCCCGAAAGCACAGATATTGGTGCAGATTTGCTAAAGATGATGGCCAGCCCTGCGCTCGCCTCGCGCGCATGGATTTGGCAGCAATATGACTCGCAGGTTGGCGCAGATACCGCACAGAAATCTGGCGGAGATGCCGCCGTCGTGCGCATCCACGGCACCAATCGCGCGCTGGCAATGAGCACCGATTGCACGCCGCGTTACTGCTATGCCGATCCGTATGAAGGCGGCAAGCAGGCGGTGGCGGAAACCTACCGGAACTTATGCGCGGTTGGCGCTAAGCCTCTCGCGATCACCAACTGCCTGAATTTCGCCAACCCCGAACGCCCAGAAATCATGGCGCAATTTGTTGGCTGCCTGGAAGGCATGGGCGATGCCTGCCGCGCGCTCGATTATCCCATCGTGTCCGGCAATGTGTCGCTTTATAACGAGAGCAAGGCGACCGGCGGAGGCAGCGCGATTTTGCCTACGCCCGCCATCGGCGGCGTGGGTGTGCTCGAAGATGTCAGCAAGATGGCGACGATCGGGTTTAAGAATGAGGGGGACGAGATTTGGTTGTTTGGCAACCATGGGACTGACTTGGGTCAATCGCTTTGGTTGCAAGAATTGCACGGTAGGGAAGATGGAGACCCACCGTGCGTCGATCTTAAGGGCGAACGTAGTCGCGGCGAAGATGTCCGATGGTTTGTTGAGACCGGAAAGGCGAATGCTGTACACGACATAAGCGATGGAGGACTTCTCGTTGCGTTGGCTGAGATGGCCTTGGCAGGTGAGTTAGGAGTTCATCTTGATATTGAATTGGACGCATTGCGAGCCTTTGCAGAGGACCAAGGGCGCTACATTTTGACTGCTTCCGATGGTGAGTTTCTCGAGAACGCTGTCCCTATTGGGCACGTAGGCGGGAGTAAGGTGGCCGGCATAGAGCTTGCCGATCTCCGCGCCGCGCATGAGAGCTTCTTCAAAGATTGGATGGAAGGGTAACAGCCCCTCCACCGCGCTACACGCGGTCCCCCCCCCATTTGCTAAAGCAAACAGGGAGGATTAGATATGTCTTTCAATTTTTCATAATCCTCCCTGTGCCGCAGGCATGGGGAGGTGGCACACCGCAGGTGTGACGGAGGGGCATTTGGCGCGTTCCACAAACAAGAACACCGTCCATAAGGCAAAGCGCCTGCGCCGTGAAATGTCGCTGCCTGAAGTTATGCTCTGGCAAATACTTCGCGCCAAACCACTCGGCATCAAATTCCGCCGCCAGCACCCGGTTGGGCCGTTCATACTGGACTTCTATTGCGCAGCGGCAAAGCTGGCCATCGAGATTGATGGTATCAGCCATGATATGGGCGATAGACCCACGCGAGATGTGCGGCGGGATAGAGTGCTTGCGGAAAGCGCTATTGAAACAATCCGTATTCCGGCGCAGGATGTGCTTGATGACGTTAATGCAGTTGCGGACCGGGTGGTGCGATATGTTCAAACGAAGCTCTAACGCCCCTACACCATCCTACGGATGGTCCCCCTCCCCACCGCTGCGCGGCAGGGAGGATTAGGTTTGCTCATATTTGCATCAGCTGAGGAAATAGTACGTCCGACGCACTGGATGGCGGATGTCGCTTTTGGCGGCACGGCGATTTTAGCGGCCATTGCCCTAGTAATTTTTGTGTTGGTCTGCGTATCCAGCACTCAAAAGCTTATCGTAGGCCCTATATATCTGCGCCGAGCGCAATCGATATTAAAATGGATTGCGGTAGT
>CAKZNA010000013.1 GCA_937129355.1 uncultured Sphingomonadales bacterium
TAGTTCATCCGCCAGAAACGCTTACCATTTGGCTGTACAAGCAGATACAGCCCGTCGCGGTCAGATAGCTTGTAGGGTTTGTTTTTCGTCTTTGCGCGCTTTACCGATGCTGCGGTAAGACCAGATTTCTGCCTCGTTCCAGTTGACATGATGGTATCACTCCAATCGGTTTTTGGAGATACCATCAAATATACCATCAAAAGGATGAGATTGAGATAGACATCTCCGAATTTGCTGGGACATCATATCAGATTTATATCAATAAAACCAGATGCTTAAAGGACAATCTGGGACACCTTGGGAACAGGTTCTGGAGGCCCGAGCCGGAATCGAACCGGCGTGCAAGGATTTGCAGTCCTCTGCGTCACCACTCCGCCATCGGGCCTCATGCACTTGTGAGTTGCGGAGAGGCGCGCTCTAGCGATTCGGCTTATTCTTTGCAACGGGATTTAGCGCGAAGCACGCTCACCATGCTGTTTGCGGTGAAAATTCGGCCTTTTGTCCGAAAGTTGCTTGGCCTAGCGCCATCGCAAGGTTAGTAACCGAATCCTGAATCCGGCCAAAGCTGTATTGCATTTATAATACAGTGGTGGCATTGTAAGCATAACAATAGAAGAAATTTTCAATGCCCAAAGCAGATTATCACGCCGCACGCCAATCTATGATCGATAGCCAGTTGCGCACCAGCGGTGTCAACGAGCCGTGGGTTATGGAAGCGATGGGCGCGCTTCCGCGTGAGGATTTCGTCCCCAAAGAGCGCGCATCGATATGCTATATGGATCGCAGCGTTCCTTTGGGTGAAGGCCGGATGTTGAACCCTGCCGTTGCAACGGGCATGATGTTGACCGAGGCTGAGCCAAATATTGGCGACAATATTTTGCTGATCGGCGCTGCAACAGGATATGTCGCCAGCTTGCTGGCCAGCCGCTGCAAGACGCTTGTCGCACTCGAACAGAATTCTGCTTTTGCGAAAAGCGCAAAAGCGGCGCTTAAACAGCTTGGCAATGCCGAACTTGTTTCTGGCCCGCTGACTGATGGCTATAGCAAGGCGGCACCCTATTCACTGATCTGGATAGATGGCGCGATAGAAGAAATACCCGAGACAATCGGCAACCAACTGATAGAGGGCGGGCGTATTGTAACGGGCCTTGTGGATGGTCCAGTTACGCGTCTTGCAATGGGCATTAAAATGCGCGGCGAACTCACATTACGGCCATTTTCCGATGGCGAAATTGCACCGCTTTCCGGCTTTGCCAAAATAAAGGAATTTGCATTTTGATGCGCCTTTCATCCCGAATTTTGTTGCTGGCAGGCGCGGCTGCGTTCACGTCTGGTCAGGCACAGGCAGAAACGCTGCGCGATGCGTTGGTTGCCGCCTATGAAACCAACCCCACGCTAACTGGCGCGCGCGAGGGGCAGAAGGCCACCAACGAGAGTGTGCCGATCGCCAAGGCAAGTGGCCGCCCCAATGCGAGCCTGACGCCAACGCTAACTGAAAATGTTATTATCGACAGTTCAGGCTCGGTTACCCAGGGGCGTTCGTTTAACGCGGCGCTTGCCGTTGCTGTACCGCTATATCAAGGTGGAGGCGTCAAAAATGCTGTGAAGGCTGCGGAAAATAGGGTGTCGGCAGGGATCGCCGGATTGCGCGGGACAGAAAGCGCAATTTTCTCGGCGGTGGTCGGCGCTTACATGGACGTCATCCGCAATGAATCCATTGTCGAATTAAACCGCGCCCAAGTCGGCGTATTGCAAGTAAATTTGGAAGCGACCAAAGACCGGTTCGAAATTGGCGACCTTACCCGTACCGATGTCGCCCAATCGGAAGCACGCTTTGCAGCAGCGGTTAGCCAGATGGAATCGGCGCGAGCGAATTTGATCCGGGCGAAGGAAGTATATATTCAACTGGTCGGCAGAGTGCCCGAGAACCTAAAAGCACCGCCGCCTTTGCCGAATTTGCCAAAAACCCCCAACATGGCTGTAGAAGTATCGCTCGACAATAATCCGGATATTCTTTCGGCCAAGGAACAGCGGGAAGCTGCCTATTTTGATCGCCGCGCAGCCAACGCTTCGCGCCTGCCGACGGTTAGCGCCTTCGGCCAGTCAAATTACAGCAATGCGCTAGGTTCTATTTCAAGCAATATCCCTGGCTTTGTTGCGAATAATAGTTCGCACACCGCACAGGTCGGCGTGCGCGCAACTATCCCGCTTTATCAGGGCGGGCGTCCAGCGGCTCAAATCCGGCAGGCTCAAGCACGGCTTGGCCAAGCAATGGAGTTCGAGATCGCGACCGAACGCGATGTTATTGCTCAAACCCGGGGTGCCTATGCCAGTTGGCGCGCATCATTGGAGCTTATCAAATCTTCAGAACGAGCAGTCTCTGCCAATGAGTTGTCGCTTGAGGGTGTGCGTGCAGAAAATACCGTGGGCAATCGGACGATTTTGGACATTTTGAATGCAGAGCAAGAATTGCTAAATAGCAAGGTCAATCTGGTGACAGCACGGCGGAATGCCTATGTGGCGGGTTTCACGCTGCTTGCTGCGATGGGCAAAGCGGAAGCACGTGATTTGGGCCTCGAAGGCGGCCCTCTCTATGACCCAATCGCCGACTATGAACGGATCGAGGGCAAGTGGAATGACTGGTCATCACAGGCCGATCCAACCGTCAAAGCCACCCGCACCATTGACACACCGGCGCAAAAGGCCGAAATAGAGCCGCTTCCGGATTATAGTAAGGGCTATCGGCGGCGGAAATAACAGCGGGGGCTGAAAAGAATGGCAGAAGATCGCAGCGAACCATCGATGGAGGAAATTCTCTCGTCGATTAAGCGCATCATCGCGGATGATGAGCCAGCATCCGCTGCGCCCACAAAAAAGGGCCCTGCGCAGAAGAAAGAAGCCGCCAAACCAAAAGACAGCGAAGTTTTGGAACTTACCGAAAACGACGCCGTGGCGGAAAATAGCGAACAGCTGCTCGACAATGGCAAGGCTGAGATTCTGGCGCGCAGTTTTTCGACCCTGCAAACATTGTCCGAACCCGGAGCAAGTCCGCAAGTGGTGCGCTCTGGTGAAACATCGCTCGAAAGTCTGACCCGCGAGCTTATGAAGCCGATGCTAAAAGATTGGCTCGACGACAATCTCCCGCAAATTGTTGAAGCTATGGTGGAACGGGAAATCTCCCGTATTACCAAAAAGGGCTAAATGCCTGTGCTCCGACGCCAGCCCCGCAAACGGGGCCAGCGACGTTAGCAAATTCAAACGATAGTTGCTGAAAAGACCAGCGCGCTTGAGAAAAGTGCAGCTGCTGCACTAAATAGCTTTTCCATGATCCGGCTCCTTGGATAGTTTCAGCGGCGAAAGTGCCGCTGATTTCAAGTGCCCGTCTATGCATCCTTATTTTTATTATGCGGCTCATTTAGGGCGCGGAGACCGAAATCCAATAATATTTACCACAGTGCTAGTTGCAAGGAATGCAACTATAAAATTCAGAAAATCTTAAACTTCTTGCGCGGATGCATCCGCAGGATTAGCCTCTTATCCATGAAAAAACATATCTCTGCATCGCTCGCCACACTTGCTCTTGCGGCAACATTTTCAGCCACGCCTGTCGCCGCAAGGCCGATGACTGAAATAGACCTCGCCACCCTGAAACGCCTCGGTGCTCCCACCGTTTCACCAAACGGAAAATGGATGGCCTATCAAATAACAGAAACCCAACCGGAAAGTTACAAACGCGGCACCGCGATCTATTTGCTCAACCCGAATGACCCCGGCACGCGTCCGATCCGTGTTGCAGAAAGCGCCGAAGCGAACGATCACAGTCCGGCATTTTCGCCAGACGGTAAATCACTCTTCTTCATCAGCAACAGAGGCGGATCAGATCAGGTTTGGCGCGTTACAGTTTCTGGCGGCAAGCCAGTTCAAGCTAGCGACTTCAAAACCGATGTCGCAGGTTTCAAACTCTCCCGCGATGGTAGCAAAATCGCGGTTTGGGGCGATATAGCGAAAGATTGCGCGACATTCGGCTGCGATGATGATGGCAACAAAGCCAAACCGGGACCCGGCACAGGCCGCGAATATGACGAGCTATTTGTGCGCCACTGGTCAAGCTGGGAAACGCCTGGCAACTATAGCCGCCTGTTTGCTTTTGATATTGGCGCGGATGGAAAGGTTAGCGGCGATGGCATCGCGATGGATCGCGGTCTAACCGGTGACACGCCATCCAAACCCTTCGGCGGTGGCGAGGAAATCGCATGGAGTCCGAGCGGGAGAGGACTATTTTTTGCCGCGCGCAAAGCGGACAAGAATGAACCAAAGTCAACCAACCTAGATATTTATGGCGGCGATGTCGCAGGCAAAGAATCTCTTATCAATTTTACCGCAAATAATGCGGCCACCGACAGCCTGCCAACCCCGTCGCCAGACGGAAAATACATGGCCTATGCCTCCATGGCGCGTCCGACATATGAAGCCGACCGCATGGTGCTTCAGCTGGTTAATATGGACGAGGGCGCTTCGCGCGAACCTATTGCGCTAACCAAAGATTGGGATCGTTCGGTAGGATCGATTGCGTGGGCAGCCGACAGCAAGAGCCTGATCGTGACGGCGCAAGATATTCTGGATCATCCTGCCTACAGCGTTGACCTGAACGGCAAAGTGAAGCGGCTGACGAAGGGCGGGAATGTCGGCAATGTGACACCGACAGCAGACGGCGGGATGGTCTTTACCAAGAACAGCCTGCAAGGCCCCAGTGATATCTACCGGATGGATGCGAAGGGCAAAACCACTCAAATCACCAATGTCAACGGTCCTGCACTCGGCAAGATTGGCAAGGTTGATATCCAGCGATTTGATTTTTCTGGCGCAGGCGGCGATCAGGTCTGGGGTCAGATTATTAAGCCTGCGGGTAGCAAGGCGGAGAAGCTGCCTGTTCTCTTCTTAGTCCATGGCGGGCCGCAAGGTAGTTTTGGCAATAGCTGGTCCTATCGTTGGAACCCGAAGGTTATGGCATCGCAAGGCTATGCCGTCGTGACCGTCGATTTCCACGGAAGCGCCGGATATGGGCAGGCTTTCAAGGACTCAATCAACAAGGATTGGGGCGGAAAGCCGCTTGAAGACTTGAAGCTCGGCCTCGCTGCAGCTGGTAAAATTGATAAGCAGATTGATATCAGCAATGCATGTGCGCTCGGCGCATCCTATGGCGGCTATATGCTGAACTGGATAGCGGGCAACTGGAATGATGGCTTTAAATGTCTGGTCAACCATGCCGGCATATTTGATCTGCGCAGCTTTGCCTTTTCAACCGAAGAGCTTTGGTTCGACCAATGGGACCACGGCGGACCTTGGTGGAAACGCGCCGATGCAGAGAAATGGAATCCGATCAATCATATCGACAAATGGAAAACACCCACGCTGTTCGTCCACGGAGAAAAGGATTTCCGCATCCCCTATACCCAATCGATCATGCCATTCACCTACGCACAGGAGAAAGGGATCAAATCAAAGCTGCTAATCTTCCCCGACGAAAATCACTGGGTATTGAAGGCAAAAAACAGCATCCAATGGCACAAAACGGTATTCGAATGGCTAGGCGATCATTTGAAGAAGAGTGAAGGGAAGTAAAAGAAGCTAAGCCTGCTTCACACTTCCAGCACAATCTTCCCGACATGTGCCCCGCTTTCCATATGGGCATGGGCGGCGGCGGCATCGGCTAACGGGAAGCTCTTGTCGATTTCTGGGCGTAGCTGACCTTTCTCAACATCCGGCCAGACATTCCGGTAGATTTCATCCGTCAGCAATGATTTGAATTCTGCAGAGCGCGCACGCAAGGTTGATCCGGTGAGCGTCAGACGCCGCATCATCACAAAGGCCATATTGATCTCGGCAGTCATCCCGCCCTGCACCGCTATTGTTACGTGGCGGCCATCATCGGCAAGACATTGCAGGTTTCGCGGAACATAGTCGCCCGCAACCATATCTATGAGGACATTTACCCCTGCGCCATCCGTGATACGTTTCACTTCTTCGACAAAGTCAGCATCTTTGTAATTGATCGCATGGTCTGCACCGATTTTCTTGGCTGCATCGCATTTGTCATCCGATCCGCATGTTACGATGATCTTGATCCCCACTATATTACATAGTTTGATCGCCATCGATCCGATGCCGCTAGTCCCGCCATGGACAAGCACCGTATCCCCATCCGCCGCATATCCGCGCTCAAACAGATTGTGCCAGACGGTCATCAATGTTTCTGGGATTGCCGCAGCTTCGATCATGGTCAGGCTTTCGGGCACCGGAAAGCACTGGCCCGCGCGTGCAACGCAATATTCGGCATAGCCGCCGCCCTCTACCAGCGCGCAGACTTTGGTTCCGATGGCGATACCATCAACTCCGCCCCCTACCGCGATAACTTCACCGGCAATTTCCAAACCCGGTAAATCACTTGCATCTGGCGGCGCTGGATAGCGGCCCTGCCTTTGCACAATATCAGGGCGATTAACGCCGGCCGCCGCCACTTTGACAAGAACTTCGCCTTGTCCGGGAACCGGAACAGGACGCGTGCAGGGTTTCAAAACCTCTGGCCCGCCCGGTTCGGCAATCTCGACAGCGGTCATGTTTTCGGGAATATCAGTCATAGTCTGCCCCAATTTGCGGAATCTCTTACCGCCAGCCTCAACTAACCCACTTATTGACACAAGCCGCCCGACAGTCAACTATCACACCATGGAAGACGAAGACAATTTACCTTTGCGCAGCGATGATCCGCTGGCAATGCTGATGAAGCAGGACCTTGATCCGCTTTCTCTGGATGAACTGGATGCACGCGTTGCAGCGCTACAGAGCGAAATCGCCCGCTGCGATGCAAAGAAAAAAGCAGCAAGCAGCCATATGCAAGCGGCTGATTCCTTGTTTAAAAAGGGATGAAGGGCTTGGCTTCCCCAATTATGGTTAACCGATTGGTAATATTTGCCGGTGTTAATACCGCTATGAACATGGTTGCGGTTGAAAGCATCAACAGAGGCGCCATATGGATAAGGAATAGCAGCGCGACCCGCATGACAGGAGTTTAGGTTACATGCCATCATTTGCAGAATCCCTGGAATCCACGCTCCATCAGGCGCTTAAGCACGCCGCAGATCGGTCACATGAATATGCGACGCTCGAACATTTGTTGCTTGCGCTTGTTGATGACGGCGATGCGATGCAGGTTATGCAGGCATGCGGCGTTGAGCTTGGTGAACTTTCCGACACAATCGCGCTGTATCTGGATGATGAGCTAGATAGCCTTAAAATTACCGGCACCGTTGATCCATCACCCACAAGCGGGTTTCAACGCGTTGTGCAGCGCGCAATCCTGCATGTGCAATCTAGCGGCAAAGACGTTGTCACGGGTGCAAATGTGCTCGTGGCTCTGTTTTCCGAACGCGAAAGCTATGCTGTCTATTTCCTCCAGCAACAGGATATGAGCCGCCTTGATGCGGTATCCTTCATCAGCCACGGAATCGGCAAAGATGGGAAAATAGCAGAAGCTGGCCCGATATCGGCACCTGAAGAAGGCGACGAAGAAAAAACTGCAGAAGGCAAGAGCAAGAAGGAAAAAGAAGGCGCGCTGGAGCAGTTTACTGTCAATCTGAACGAAAAGGCCGAGCAAGGCAGGATAGATCCGCTAATCGGTCGCAGCGAAGAAGTTGACCGCACCGTGCAGATCCTTTGCCGCCGGTCAAAGAATAACCCGCTCTATGTCGGTGAACCCGGCGTTGGTAAAACTGCCATTGCCGAAGGTCTTGCGCGGCGAATTTTTGAAGGTGACGTGCCAGAAGTATTGCTTCCTGCTGTCATTTACTCGCTCGATATGGGGTCATTGCTCGCCGGAACGCGCTATCGCGGTGATTTTGAAGAACGGCTGAAGGCGGTTGTGACAGAGCTTGAAAAGCTACCCGATGCCATCTTGTTCATAGACGAGATTCACACCGTCATCGGTGCCGGCGCGACCAGCGGCGGCGCGATGGATGCGTCTAACTTGCTGAAACCGGCCCTTTCAGGCGGTACGATCCGGTGCATCGGTTCAACCACTTATAAGGAATTTCGCAATCATTTTGAAAAGGATCGCGCCTTGCTGCGCCGGTTCCAGAAGATTGATGTCAAAGAACCCAGCATACCCGACACGATCAAAATCCTTGCCGGATTGCGCAGTGCGTTTGAAGAGCATCACAATGTCAAATATACACCCGATGCGCTGAAATCAGCCGTCGAGCTATCCGCGCGCTATATCAACGACCGCAAGCTTCCCGACAAAGCCATCGACGTGATTGACGAGGTTGGCGCGATGCAAATGCTTGTGGCCCCGTCCAAGCGCCGCAAGATGATTACGCCAAAAGAGATTGAGGCGGTTATCTCCACCATGGCGCGTATCCCGCCCAAAAATGTGTCGACCGATGACAAGACGGCTCTTGGCAGTCTGGATGCCGACCTTAAACGCGTTGTGTTTGGCCAGGATGTCGCCATCGATACACTATCAAGCGCCATCAAGCTGGCTCGTGCCGGTCTGCGCGAGCCGGATAAGCCGATCGGCAACTATCTGTTCAGTGGTCCAACAGGCGTGGGTAAAACCGAGGTTGCACGTCAGCTATCGTCCATCATGGGCATCCCGCTGAAACGCTTTGACATGAGCGAATATATGGAGCGGCATAGCGTAAGCCGCCTTATCGGCGCGCCTCCGGGCTATGTCGGATATGATCAGGGCGGTTTGCTGACCGATGCCGTTGATCAGAATCCGCATTGCGTGCTCCTGCTCGACGAGATTGAGAAAGCGCATCCCGACCTGTTCAATATCCTGCTGCAAGTGATGGATAATGGCCGCCTGACGGATCATCACGGCAAGACGATCGATTTCCGCAATGTTATCCTGATTATGACAACCAATGCCGGTGCATCGGACATGGCGAAAGAAGGCATCGGCTTTGGCAATAATATCAGCAAGGAAGATGCTGGCGAAGAAGCGGTGAAGAAAATGTTCACCCCCGAATTCCGCAACCGCCTCGATGCAATTGTGCCTTTCACCTATCTGGTCCCAGAAGTTGTTGCCCGCGTGGTCGACAAGTTTATCCTGCAACTAGAGCTGCAGCTGGCCGATCAGAATGTGCATATCAAGCTAGACAAAGATGCGCGCGAATGGCTGACCGAGCGCGGTTATGACAAGCTATATGGTGCCCGGCCGATGGGACGGCTCATTCAAGAGAAGATCAAACAGCCGCTCGCCGAAGAATTGCTATTTGGTAAGCTAGTGAATGGCGGCGAGGTTTCGGTGCATATCAAAGATGGCAAGCCAGCCTTTGAGGTAGCGCCTGCACCGCCCAAGGCGAGCAAAGCGAAAAAGAAACCCAAGCCAAAGGCCAACAAGAAGAAGCCTGCTGCTAAAAACAAGTCAGATAAGTAGATATGAAACTGGTCATGTTATTTGGCCTTTTTGTTGCCATGACTGCGCCGAGCCCGCCGCCGCACTTCGAATTTGACGGGTTAAAGGCGGGTGAACAAACAACGTCTGAATCTGGGCCATTACAAAATGCCAATTGCTCCAAACGGCATCGCGGAAAAGTTGTTTGCCGGAAGGTGCTTTCCAAAGTGGGCGGAATTTCGGTTCGCGGATCGCTAGTCACGCTAAAGGATGGCAAGCTGCACAAGCTATTTTTCGCCGGCGACCATTCGGACCATAAGCGGATACGCGAGATCGTTGTTGCGCGTTACGGAAAACCTTGCGGCGGGGCGCACACACTAAATGCCGAGAAGGTGCGTGAGGGAATTTCCACGCGTACCGAAAAATGGTGCTTCGCTACCGGTACACTTCACCTGAGTAACCGACGTTACTTGTCCGATCAGTTTGGATTTGAGTATCTGGATGATAGATAAGTTTTGCGGCGCCACCTAGCCAACCTTACCCTCTCCAAGTCGCCAAAATATCGATAAGCTGCCTGCCAATTTCTTCCAGCCGTGTGGATATCAGAACTCTGCGAGATAACATGCAAATTGCACAATTTTACATGGGTTTTTCATAAGCATAACAAATTTTTAGCAAAATCTGCCTATCTGCGCCGATGTGGATATTCTTGAACAATCAATCTCCGGCGATTTAAAGCCGAACGCATCGTCGCAAGGCGAGCTATTGCTGTTGCGCCGTCAGTTGCAGGAGCATTTCTCTACAATAAGAGCATCGGTAGTCGGCAACTGCATCAATGTTGCTTTGGTCGTCGCCGCATTTTGGTCGTCATGGTCAGCGGCTTTTTTCGCAATCCTGCTCTTGCCCTTTTTCGGGATCATGGGATCACGCGTGCAGGATGCAGCAAAATTTCCGAAAGCGAAGCTCGACGCCGTTTCATTGACCCGGCTGAAGCGCAAAACCGAGATAAAGGCTGGTTTGCTTGGGACATGGTGGGGCGGGTTGATGCTCACACTGATAAGTAATGGCGCGACACCTGCACAGCAGATCTTATGCGCTTGCTTCGGCGCCGGAATGATGGCTGGCGGTGCCATGAATTTTAGGTCGCTGGAAAAGGCCGGTATTTACTATCTGACTGGATCTGGTCTTTTGACATGCATCGGCCTTGCAACCGTGGGAAGTGCCGCCGGATATGCGGCGGTGGGTATGGGTATCTGTTATTTCGCTACACTTTTGGTCAGCGTGAAAAGTATTTCAAAAAATATCGCTACGCGTCACGAACGCGAGTTTGAACTGCGCGAATCTGCCGCAACTATCAATATGCTGCTTGCCGATTTTTCCGAGCAGGGAAGCGATTTGTTGATCGAATTTGCGCATGACGGACGGTTGGTAAATCCGACCGAGCAATTGGCGGCGGCCGCAAAGCGGCCTGTTGAAACGCTTGCAGGACAATCCCTTTTTGACATGCTTGACGAAGGCAGTGAACGAGACGCTCTGGTAGACCATCTCACCAACAGCCGCATTATCCGTAATCATTCAGTATCGCTGGTAATCGGCAGCGAGAAAATCTGGTGGTCAATCAGCGCGCGGCCAGTCCGCGAACAAGATGGCCTATATCGCGGTATTGTAACCGACATAACAGCACAGCGTCAGGCCGAAGAGAAGGTCAGTTATATGGCACATTTTGATGCGCTTACGGCTCTTCCTAACCGGTTTCAGTTTAACCAGCGCCTCGAACAAATGTTGAGAGAAGCTCCTGATAATGTCGGGCTGATGTATCTCGACCTTGATCAATTCAAGGTGATCAACGACACATTGGGCCATAGCTTCGGCGATATGTTGCTTAAAGGAGTGGCTAAGCGCCTCAATCAATCCATTGGCAGTGATGAAATTGTGGCTAGACTAGGTGGCGACGAGTTTGCTGTCCTGTTCAAAACAAACGAATTGCGCACGATTAAGGCCGTGGGCGAGCAGATCATCAAATCCCTCGAAAACCCCTTCCGTCTGGATGACCATGACGTGATAGTGGGCACCAGCATCGGTATTGCCGTATCACCCGATCATGGCAAAGATGCATCGACTCTGCTTCGTAATGCCGATCTCGCTCTGTATGATGCAAAGGATCAAGGTCGCAACAGACAAGCAGTGTTTGAAGCTGGTATGGACGAAGCAGCGCAACTGCGCCGTTCTCTTGAACTCGACCTACGCGGAGCGCTTGGCAAAAGTGAGCTATGCCTTCATTATCAGCCATTGGTGAGGATCGATGACGGCGAAACGCTCGGCTATGAAGCCCTTATCCGCTGGGAACATCCCGAACGCGGCGTGGTGATGCCGGACAGTTTCATTCCAATTGCCGAAGAAAGCGGAATGATCATTCCCATCGGCGAATGGGTCATCCGGCAGGCAATGGACGATTTGACGCAGTGGCCTGAAGGCAAGACCGTTTCGATTAACCTGTCACCGGCACAAATGCGAAGTCCCAGCCTGATTACAACCATGATCCAAGGATTATCGAAAACGGGCGTTGATCCAAAACGTATCTGCATCGAAATTACAGAGAATGTATTGATGCAGGATAGCGAAGCAAATTTAGCTACTCTGCACAAATTGCACGAAATCGGTGTTCAAATTGCGCTAGATGATTTCGGCACAGGATATAGCTCGCTCAACTATTTGCGGAGCTTCCCGTTCGACAAGATCAAAATTGATCGCTGCTTTGTCAACGAAATTGATACGCGAGAGGATTGTCAGGCTATCGTTCGTTCTGTCGTGGATCTGGCTACAAGCCTGGGCATGACAACAACAGCTGAAGGCGTTGAGCGCGAAGATCAGGTTGCCCAGCTGCGCAGCGAGGGTTGCGGAGAAGTGCAAGGGTATTTGTTCAGTAAAGCCGTGCCGCAAAGTGAGCTGACCGATTTGCGCAAACCGTTTGAATCGCATGCGGAGCGTCTGGTCCGGCTTGAAGAAAGACGTGTCGAGAAATCAGACGCTGCCGAATTGCTGCCACAAAAGCTACGTCGCGGCGTCATGAAATAGCGGGCAACCTTGCTTGCTAGCCTGTTTGTAATTCAACATGCTGCGCTTCACTGTGGATTGCTTCAAATAAGCTGGCCTCGGTACCCGTCATCCAAACCTGTCCCCCCATGTGCCCCAACAGCGCGAACAAAGCCTCGCGCCTTGATGGATCAAGATGCGCAGCAACCTCATCGAGCAGAAGCAATGGCGGCGCCCCGCGAAGCCGCGCAACTTTCTCTGCATGTGTCAGAATAATGGAAAGCAGCAATGCCTTTTGTTCCCCAGTAGAACAGCGCGAAGCCGCCTCTCCTTTTGCTCTATGTATTACCGTCAAATCGGCACGGTGAGGGCC
>CAKZNA010000014.1 GCA_937129355.1 uncultured Sphingomonadales bacterium
AGCATCTCGTGAATAAGTTCTGGTTCGTCGCCGTACTCCTTTTTGTAGGTGTCGTAATGATCCTGCCAAACATCGCTGATATATTTCAGGAACAGCATGGTCAGGACATAGTCTTTATAGACAGCGCCATCGACCGTGCCACGAAATGTGTCACAAGCGCTCCGTACGGCATTGTTGACCTTGTCTTGCTTAATTTCATCGTTCATCACGAATGCGCTTTCCCTTTGAGAATTTGTGAAGCCAGTGCTTCAATTTGACGATGCCGGTTTGTGGCAATTTGCTTGAGAATTTCATTTTCCCTGGCCGCCAGCTGGGCCAATTCTACAATCTTAATTTGCTTTTCTATTGGCGGTAACTTGAACGGCAGTTGCTCAAGAGCTGGCCGGGTGATGTTTTTAATATGTGTACCTGTTGAAGCAGATGCGAAATAGCGTTGCGCCGGCCGTTGGTTGATTTGCCAAGCGACAAACTCTGGGATTGCCTCCGCTTCTAGCGAAACTCTGAGGACAAATAAGTTTGTGGCTGTCACAGCTTTTGACGGCACGTTAGAAATGGCGAGTGCCGAATGACGACCGCCACGAGTTGTAAAGAGGATATCGCCATCGCGCAGGTAGCTGGGATTGCGCTTGCTGGGCAATTCGACTTGAGGCAATTTCTCCCAATTCAGATTTTGCTCGGCTTCAACGTCCTGCATTTGAACAACAAATACTTTCCCTGCGGCCATCTTACTAATCGCTTTACGGAACGGGAATCCCGCACTGACTTGGCACACAGTAGATAGTTTTCCAGAAAAAAATGTAGTAGACATCCTCATGCATATAGCAGCGGGATTCGGATTGTCAATCAAATTTAATGCAGTAGCACATATACTGCGATGAAATTCGCATTAGTGATCGTGATTTCCTTGACAAATATGATAAACACTCGGCATTCTATTCTCAAGGATACTGATGCAAGCCACCATCTAGTGGGGGCATATTTGGGGGTTCTTTGCTAAAATATCCGGAATAAGTGCATTAATATCAGTATATTAATATATTAATACGAGTCCTCTTCTGGGCACCAACTATGCAAATAAATCCCAGAAAAAAGCCATTGCGATGCCGCAATGAGGAAACTTATTGAGCGCACTGGCACGTTTGATGGAAGTTTTGCGATGTTCTTTCCATTCCGGCGCGGTCTTCCAACATGAATAGCGGTCGAAGCGGCCACCGCCTGTTATTCTCATTGGGCAGCGAGCAGTGCAATATCGGAAGGATGGAAGCGGGTTGCTTGTTCATGGCGACCTGCAGTTTGACTTCGGCCAAATATCGCTGAGCGAATCGAGTGATTTTCTAGTGTTTAAATGCTCGCTTCTTGTCCGATTCGCCTTGCTAAGTGACTCAATCATTTGCGATATTTGCCCAAAATATGTAAAATACATTAACCAAATCCAGAGATAAATGAATAATATTTAGCATTTGAATTTAAACGTAAAATTATAACCTTCGTTGCTTTTGGATATTTTATTTTTTTTGAATCTCTTGCAAATGTAACAAAAATAGTAATTATTACATACATACGAAGGTGGTCGACAAAGATTGACTGCCTCGGGTCGTCGGAAAGTTTTGGCTCTTGCTGCAATTTTGTAGAAGTCATCAAAGGAGGACGAAAAAATGGTTGGGGTGTCTTTGGCGAGTATGCGGGTTTCTGACTTGCAGAGCGCGAATATTTTGGTCCGGTCTAACTGGGATGTTGGCGGCGATCAGGAACTAAATCCCAAAAATAGCAAAAATAAAATGAGCTGTGACAGCGGTCACATAGTCTAGGCGGCCGCCGAGCTATGGTTAAAGTGGCAATAGGTTCCGAGATTTTTTGGAAGATATTGAACTTTCCGGCTTGTGGGCGCGTCCATGGGCAGAAGCCGCCCATGGGAGTTTTCCGAGAAGGTCAATTTTCTAGGTTACGACGAGGTTAAATTTTTGGAGCAAGGGGTTTATTAAATTTTGAGTTTTTTGAAGGCCCACTCCCGGGCTTTTCAAAAAGGACAGGCCCGCCAGCGACTGTGATTGGTGTCAAATCGCTGACGAGCCCGATGGACGAGTTCACGGGAACTTGCCCACTATTGTGAGAAAACTCACGGAGCTAATTCTAAGCTCTGCGGTTGGCTAGCGCAAGGATAATTGCGTTAACCAAAGCCAGCCGCCTTTCTCCAATGTCAAAATCCCGTCAGCTGCCGAGGGGCCGGACGAAGCAGCTGTATCTCCCGGCCAAATTGCGACCCTGATTTCCAGGGAAAACGGGAAATTGTTCCCAAAAGACTATGGAGAAAAGTAATGAGAAATTTTGTAAAAGCAGCTGCAGTACTATCAGCAGCAGGTATTCTGGCCGCAACGCCAGCGATGGCACAGGATTCTGAATCCTATGTGATCGGGCTAAACGGTTCGGTTGCCAGCAACTGTGAACTGATCCCAGAAGGCAGCGGCACATTTAATGTCGACATGTTGAATACGGGCAACCAAGGTTCGCTGACCATCCTGTATAGCTGCAACTCGCCCTACACGGTTTCGCTTGGCTCGCTCAACGGCGGCATGCTGAACACGACCAGCGGCGGCGTTGTCAACATCGACTATGATGTTGAAGCAAGCTTCCTGGGTATTGGTATCGCGGCAACATCGACAAATTCTGCCGATATGCAGGCTGCACCTGTTACCATCGTGACCAACAATGATTGGGAAAATATCTTCACCAATGGCGGAACACGCACAGGCAACCTGGACCTCAGCTTTGACAGCCTTTCAGAGTATGCGGTTGCTGGTGAATATGAAGATGAGCTGACCATTACATTGGCAGCAAATTACTAAGTAGCTCAAAATGTGCGGCCGGGGGTTTTACGATCCCCGGCCACTCATAAAATGACACAAGATTCCTAAGGGGGAAATGATGTTCGATTTTGTTAAACGCCTTACGGCATTGATGGCCTTGTCCCTGTTGATGCTTTCACCAGCCAATGCGTATGATTTGAAACCGATTGTCATCCAGCTGTCCCCTAGCGGATCGGGTACGACGCAAACCGTGTTGATCACCAACACACATAAGGTGCCGATAGCAATTGAAGTGCGCGCCTATTCGCGCAAACAAAATCCTGACGGCTCAGAAACCCGCGCGCCCGAAGATGAGGACCTGATAATCTCGCCGCCGCAGATGGTAATCGCACCCAAAGCGAGTCAGAACTTCAAAGTGCAATGGGTTGGCGATCCCGCACCTGAGAAAGAACTGGCATTTCGGCTTGTTACCACTCAGCTACCGATTAAATTTAAAGATCAAAAAGAAGGCGATGTCAGTGTAAAGGTCGATATGAGCTACCGGTATGAAGCCGCGCTTTACATCGTGCCGCCAAAATCCAAGCCATCGGCAAAGCTTGTCAGTGTCGCCCCTGTAAAAGGTGGCGATGGCAAGACATGGCTCGAAGCCAAGATACTGAGCCAAGGAACGCGCCGCGCGATTATCGAAAAGCCGTCGCTGAAGCTAACAGCTGAAAATGGGGGTGATACCGTTACATTGGAAGGCGAGGCACTAGCGGCTCTTGCCAACCAAAATATACTGGTGGGTAATGAAAGGATCATTCGCTTGCCTTGGCCAGAGGGACTGGCCGTTGGACCCGTAAGGGGCGAGCTGCGCACCGAATACACGGTCTTTAACTGACTTATGTTTGCCCATGCGCAAAATTTCCCTCTTCAACCAAATTTCTACGGTAACAATGACATGCTGCTTGGCTGCACCTGTCGCTGCATATCAGCAGACCGCACCGGATGCTGACAGCAATAACCCGGCCACAGACACGGAACCGGAATCGCCGGAATCGATAGATGACATATTCAAATCGGTCTTTGGAAAAGAGCGCCCGACGCTAGCAGAAAGCGAATATGTAGTTCTGATTGAAGGCATCAATGTTGGCGAATATCTCGTCACTCCTGATAGTAAAAACACGGAAGGTTCGGTGGAAGCGAATTTCGTCGCGAATATTCTCGCGCCATCAACTATAGAAGAAAAAGCGCAGATTTTGCGTAACCTTACCAACGGCCGCGACAAGATACCTTTCGCTATGCTCCGCAGCCACGGCCTGGACGTAAAATTTGATTCCGCACAACTTGTCTTGCGTATCGACATTCCAGTAGATGTCAGAACGGTACGCGATCTAAACCTTCGTAAATATCGCAAGCGCGGTGATACCGATCTGGCGCAGCAAGCTGATTTTTCAGGCTATGTATCCTTTCGTGCAGGCGCAACATTCGTTGAGGATTCGGCGCTAACTGATACCGGCTTTTATCGCTTTGCCGCTGATATTGATGTTGCGGTCAATATTCTGGGCGTCGTTGCCACTGCTGACCTGCGCTATGATAGTATCCGCGCCCGCAAATTTTCGCGCGGCGATGTTCGCCTTACCTACGATGATCGCAACAGCCTGATCCGCTATGAGCTCGGTGATTTGAGCGTTGGGCGCAGACCGTTCCAGAATGCGCCGCGAATTGCGGGCTTTTCTGCCTACCGCAATTTTTCGATCAATCCCTATCTGAATATTCGTCCGACGTCGGAGCAGACATTTGAGCTCGACCGGCCCGCTAGGGTGGAGGTGCTGGTGAACGGTTCAGCCGTGCGCAGCTATGACTTGCGCAGCGGACGGTATAATCTACGCGATTTCCCTCTTGTTGCATCGGCCGGCAACGATATTGAACTGCGTATCAACTATGGCAGCGGAGAAGTTGAAATCCGTTCCTTTCCGGCATTTTATGATCTTGAATTGTTGGCGCCCGGATTGGTTGATTTTGCGCTAAACTTTGGTGTTCCTTACCGGGATGATGGCGGTCTTCGGCGCTATGATACCAATGACTATAACGGGACGGCTTATGCCCGCTATGGCATAAATTCCACGCTAACCGCTGGCGTCAATTGGGAGGGCAGCCGCGGGTTCGATCTGATCGGTGCGGAGATGGTATGGGCATCGCCGATTGGTACATTCGGCATCAACGCTTCAACCAATATCCGCAAAGCGGGTATCGATGATAGCAAGCTGACATTGCAATATCGGTGGCGGGATACAGACACGTCGCGCGAGCGCAGCATTGATGGCGTAATCTCACTCACCGGCAAGGACTACCGAACCCTAAACCAGATTTTTTCAGGTTCGTTTGTGGCAAAAGAAGCCAAGCTTCGCGTGGGCCAGAAATTCGGGCCGCGTACCAGAGCGCAGATATCAGTTGGATATGAAGACTACCGTATTGCCAATGGTGACAGTTATTATGTCGGACTAACCGTTTCCCAGCAATTCCGGTTTGGCAATGTGTATGCCGGGGTGGAATATCGGAAAAGCCAGGAACACAATGGTCCGGCATTTCGCATTGGTGTGTCTATCCCGCTTGGGAATGCAAACCTAACCTCATCCTATATGTCTGAAGACAATGCCGCGCGGATTGAGTATAACCGTTTGGCAACGGTCGGCGTGAACTCCTTTGGTTTTAGCGCGGGCGCAGACCGGCGCAATGGCGCAGACCGGCAATTTGGGCGCGCCAATTTTCTCGGCAATCGCTTTGAGGTCAGTGCGCAGCAAATTGCCCGCAACTATTTCAGCAATAACGCACGCCGCGATTTGCGCACCGAAGTGAATTTCGGTTCTGCGCTGGTGATGGCTGATGGCCAATTCGCCATTAGCCGCCCTGTTCGCAACGGGTTTGCCATATTCAAAGCAGACGAAAAAGCCGGAGACTATCAGATCGCAGTTGAACCGCGCACAGGCTTTGGGTCCAGCGAGACCAAATATTCCGGCTTTAGCGGCGCCCTTGGCCCCGCAGTGGTCACATCACTCACGCCTTATTTTAATCGCTCGATTCAGGTGGATGCGCCTGAGGCCCCGGCAGGAACGTCGCTTGGCGGCCAGGTATTCGAGCTTAGCCCTGGCTTCCAAAGCGGTTACAGTATAAAAGTCGGCAATGCCGCAAATGTGTCGGTTGTCGGCAATATGGTCGATAAAGAGGGCGATCCGCTGGTCTATATATCTGGCGAAGCGACATTGCTGAACGCGTCTAAAGATGATGCAGATGGTCCAAAGCAGCTATTCACCAACGCAAAAGGACGTTTCTTCCTTGAAGGCGTGGAGGCCGGCCGCAGCTATAACATCAATGTGAAAGTTGGCAGGCAGCAAGTGACCAACAAATTGGACATCCCCGACGATGTTACCGGGCTACACCGGATTGGCGACTATTATTTTTACGACGTTGATGTACCAGCAGAAGGGAGTAAGAAAGATGAATAGGAAATTTTTAATTCCAACTATGGCGGCCATTATGCTGTCGTCAGCAAATTCCGCACCAGCAGCAGCACAGAATGATGCGCTTGCCCCTGCGGAGGGCCCCTGCGAAATGGAGCTCTCGGTCGATAATAGCGTCGATTGGCGCGGGCCATATGGCAGGGGATATGAGGTTTTCGGCAATGATGAATCGTTCGAGACGGTCAATATCTCTGTCCGCAAGGAAGGTCAGCCATGTGATTTTTTCCTAACTGCAACCGCAAATGGGGCAGGTGGCCAAGCTAGCCTGGAGGGACCAGATAGCAGATTGTCCTTCGATGTCCTGAAAACGACCAACGGCCCGTCATTCTTGAGTAGCGACCTCTTCGGATCGCAGCTTTCCCGAATTGAGGGAAAATTTGGCAGCGGCCGTGGCGGATATTCTGGGGCGCTTTTCGTGTCGATTCCGACCGGTCAATTTGTCCGGGGCGGAAAATTTACAGGGCAAGCATTGATCAGACTTTTCAGAGACGGCGTAAACGGGCCTGAGCTGGTTTCCGAGGCACCGCTCGCAATTCTTGCGCCTGTCGCGTCGGTTTTGGAGGTTCGGTCAGATCTCTTTCCCGAAGGTGTTCGTGAAACCGGAATAGATTTGGGCGACCTTTCGGTTGCAAGCCGTAGAAATGTCGATTTCGAGATTAGCAGCAATGCCGACATCTCGCTTACATTCCAGTCGGCAAATAATGGAAAGCTAGCCCATAACGCCGGAGGCCCGGGCATAAATTACAATCTGATGCTACGCGGCGAACAGCTTGATTTGGCGGGCCAACCAGCAACGCATCAATTGGCCTATTCTGGAAACAACCAAAGCCAATCGGTCCCGCTGGAAATTTCTGTTCCGGCCCCGCACGGTTTACCCGCCGCCGGTCAGTATAATGACACATTGACGGTTACTTTTACGGCGGAATGATATCGGCGCAAACGTTGGGTCTGCTTTACCCCGAAATCGGATGCTGGCGGTTGTGTATATGTTGGATCAGCAATGACGTCTTTCAGCTCCGAAAACGGCTATAAAAAAACTACGCTCAAACCCGTACACGAGGCTGTAGCAACCGCCAAGGGCAGGGATGGTCCACTGAATGAGGGTCGCATTCACCAATGAACCATCCAATTGTCAGAATTTTGGGGATTCTGACAATTGCCTGTTTGCAGTGACTTGCAATAACGGGCATTGATTTGAATCAATTTTTGCACCGAAGTTGAAAATTTAGTTAGTCAGTGACTTTTGTAGATTGGTAAATTGAGGATGTCCGCTTTTGCGGCCAAAGCGGCCATTGGGCTTATAGGCAAGTGAGCAGTATAGTTCTTTAGAAGCGCTATAGGACTCATTGGTTTAGGGCCCAAAGCCCAATGCAAGAATGTTGGGGGCCTTTCGGGGGCTTCGATCAAAACCAAACTGATATATATCTAAAAACAAATGTATAAATACAAAATTTGATTTCCTCTTCTGGCACCATTTAGCGGTTCGTAGATGCCCGCAAAATATCGCAAAGCCGCTGATAATATGTAATAAATAATCTTGGTTTGACAGAGATCCATCACGCATGATTGGGGGCAGACCGATGAGTTTGCCCATCAAGAGAAATTTTCGCCAGACTTGTCACCCCGCATATGCTCGGCGGGTGCGGCGACGGGCTTGGTCAATGATCACGGCGAACTAACCGTCTTGGCCGAGCGTGCATGCGATTTGATGGACTAAGCTACTTTTTCAGTGGCGGCTGTTTGCGCGAAAAGACCAGCTCGGTTTCGCTCGAAGCCTTGGCGTCCAATCTATAGCCCTCTGAATCAAACCCCTTCAAATCATCCGCGCGCTCAATCCGGTTTTCCATTATCCAGCGCGCCATCAATCCGCGTGCATATTTGGCGTA
>CAKZNA010000015.1 GCA_937129355.1 uncultured Sphingomonadales bacterium
GATTGGCAATTCCACCCTAATGGCACCGAAGGCTTCGCCAAAGCTGAAGTCACTCTAGGCGGCATCAGCACCGACGGGTTATCGCAAAAGACTATGGAAGCAAAAACCGCACCGGGGCTTTATTGCATCGGCGAAGCGGTCGACGTCACTGGCTGGCTAGGCGGCTATAATTTCCAATGGGCCTGGGCGAGTGGGGTTGCCGCGGGTGAGGTGGTTTAGGCGGACGTGCACAATCTAAGATTAGATCTGCTCATCCAGACAATCCAGCGCTTTGACCAGCTTTTCACGATCAAGTTGGTTGTCTGAAAAGATCAGCATATCATAGTCGAAACCTTTTGCCTTCTCGTCGCTGCGCAGCATAAGATGCCCGTCACCCGTGTTCAATATATTACCAACGGCATGTTTTGAAATGACCACTGTGGCACGGCCTTCACTCGCCTTTGCAACATAGGCATTACGGTAGGTTCCGCCATAGAAACGTGCATACATGCGCTGTCCGCTACGCAATTTCGCCTTCGTTCTACCTTTTACAATGGCGACCGGACTCGCGGTATCGCCTTTGACATTGAAAGCATAGGCGACGGCTATGCTGCCCGTTCCAAAGTTGGCGGAGCAATAATCCTGGTTCAATTTGGCCTGAGCGAGATTTTCAAAACTCACATCCCATGGCAGCTGGCCCGAAATCGCGAGCATCAGTGCAAGTAACATCTCCGCCTCCTTTGGCTATTCGCTCGGAACTATATCATCAATAGCGTTCAACATGAAATCGCATCTCTCGCCGATGTCGCCGCGTGGGATTTCAACGGGCCGGTATCCAGCGCTGCGATATTCTGCCATCAGCGCGTCAAACTCGGCAACGGCTTCCTCGAAAGGCTTCGGCCTCTCGTCCTCGGTTTGATAAATTTCCTCCCAAGGTGCGACATAGAATACGGTTTTATCATATCGGCAATTCGATACCGCATCAGCAATGGCTGGCGGAACGGAAAATCCATATTGTTTGAGGAACGCAACCGGGTCGATCAGCCCGCGATCGAACAATACTGTGCCGGTCACTTCGCTTGCAGCTTCAAATTGCGCAATAGCCCGTTTCGCTAGCTCGATTCCAAATACCTCGCGATCCAGCCAAGGCAGCGCATTTCCGCCGTGGGCGATTTCTTCGCGCACCAAAATGCGGCCAGCTTCGGGCATGGTCGCAAAGCCCCGCGCGGCAAGCGCATCGATCAATGTAGACTTCCCGCCGCCCGAACATCCGGTGATGACGATGCGGCGGAGTGTCATTGCGACTAAGCCGCCTCTTTCTTCCGTGATGCCTTCTTGCGTTCATGCGTGTCGAGCAGGGTTTTGCGCAGGCGGATCGATTTTGGTGTGACTTCGACCATCTCGTCATCGTCGATGTAGGCAATCGCCTGTTCCAGCGTCATTACCTTGGGCGGGGTGAGGCGGATGGCGTCGTCTTTGCCGGTGGAGCGGAAGTTGGTGAGCTGTTTGCTCTTCATCGCGTTGACCTCGAGGTCTTCGGGCTTCGCGTTTTCGCCGATCACCATGCCGTCATAAACCGGCGCATTGGGGCCGATAAACAATATACCGCGTTCTTCGAGCATGTTGAGCGCGTAGCTAACCGCCTCGCCCGTGCCTTTGGAAATCAGCACGCCATTCTGGCGGCCGCCAACTGCGCCCTTGTAAGGCCCGTATTTTTCAAACAAGCGGTTCATGATGCCTGTGCCGCGTGTGTCGGACAGGAATTCGCCATGATAGCCGATCATCCCGCGCGATGGCGCCGAAAACGTGATGCGCGTCTTGCCGCCGCCCGATGGGCGCATGTCGGTCATTTCGCCTTTGCGCAGCGCCATTTTCTCAACGACAGTGCCGGAAAATTCATCATCCACATCGATGATCACGGTTTCATAAGGTTCCGTGCGTTTGCCCGCTTCATCTTCCATATAGAGAACACGCGGGCGCGAAATGCCGAGCTCAAATCCTTCGCGGCGCATGGTTTCAATCAGCACGCCCAGCTGCAATTCGCCGCGGCCAGCGACTTCAAAACTATCCTTATCATCGCTTTCGGTGATTCGGATGGCGACATTGGTTTCCGCCTCGCGTGCCAGACGGTCGCGGATCATGCGGCTGGTAACCTTGTCGCCTTCGCGGCCCGCCATCGGGCTATCATTCACGGCAAAGCGCATGGAGAGCGTAGGCGGATCGATCCGCTGAGCTTGGATCGCATCGGTCAGGCCCGGTTCGGTAATCGTATTGGCGACGGTCGCCTTGGTCAGGCCCGCCAGCGCGATGATGTCGCCTGCTTTGGCTTCTTCCACGGGTACGCGGTCGAGGCCATCGAAAGACATGAGTTTTGTTGCGCGGCCCGCCTCGACCAGATTGCCGTCCATATCGATGGCATGAATCGGGTCATTGACCTTGATCTTGCCCGATTGCACACGGCCGGTAAGCACGCGGCCCATGAAATTATCGCGGTCCAGAAGTGTCGCTAGGAAGGCGAAGGGCGCATTCTCGTCGAGGCCCGGCTCTGGCACATGGCTAACGATGGTTTCGAACATCGGGGTGAGCGTGCCTTCGCGCGCATCAGCATCATCCGAAGCATAGCCATTACGGCCTGATGCAAAGAGCACCGGAAAGTCGAGCTGTTCATCTGTGGCATCGAGCGAGACGAAAAGATCGAACACTTCGTCGAGCACTTCCTGAATACGTTGATCAGGGCGGTCGATTTTGTTGACCACCACGATAGGCTTCAGGCCGAGCGCGAGGGCTTTACCCGTCACGAATTTCGTCTGCGGCATCGCGCCTTCCGACGAATCCACCAGAAGAATAACCCCGTCGACCATCGACAGGATACGTTCCACTTCTGCGCCAAAGTCGGCGTGTCCGGGCGTGTCGACAATATTGATGCGTGTATCTTCAAACTCGACGCTGGTACATTTCGCCAGAATCGTGATCCCGCGTTCTTTTTCCAGATCGTTGCTGTCCATCGCGCGTTCTTCCACGCGCTGGTTTTCGCGGAAGGTGCCGGATTGTTTGAAAAGCTCGTCCACTAGCGTGGTTTTGCCGTGGTCAACGTGGGCGATAATCGCGATATTGCGAAGGGACATGATAAATAGCCTTTTGGGGATGGGGCTGCATATCAGCCACCTGTCATTCGCGCGCCTTTAGACAAATTTTTGCATTGCAGCAAGCAATGGTTTTTCGCGCAGATATGAAAAGAATCCTCCCTCTGTAACCTTGCAGACGGTGTTGGCGAACAACCGTTCAGAAATTCACGCACGTCATCAATCAAGGATAAAATATGTTTCAACATGCAATTCATGCATCGACCCGCTTCGCCTTAGCTGCTCTGGTATCTGTCGCGGGTATCGCTGCCACAGCCATCCCAGTTGAGCCAGTTCAGGCGGCCAAGGCGGCCAGCCACAAGCCGTTTACTCTAAAAGCTTTCCGCGCTGCCCAGGCCGCCAATAAACCGATCTTGATTGATGTATATGCGCCATGGTGCCCGACTTGCCGCGCGCAGCAGCCCGGCATTGCGGCGGCCCAACATCTGAAATCAAACAGCGGGCTTGTTGTTTTCCGTATGGATTTTGACAATCAAAAAACATTGCTGCGTCAGTTCCGTGTTACAAAACAGGCCACCTTGATTGCCTATCGCGGCAAGAAAGAAACCGGCCGCTCACTGGGTGTAACCAATCGGGCCGCTATTGCGAAACTAATAGCAACGACCCGCTAAAGTACTTTCCTTTCCCAAGCGGAAAATCGGGGTGCTGGCCGTCCCTCCCTCCCCCCTCCCTGAGGCCAGCACCCCGATAATATTTCAAAGAGGACAGCAAGATGGATAGTTTCGCCTTTGGCGCAGCTTTTCTGGCAGGGATATTGACCATTCTCTCGCCATGCGTACTTCCGATTTTATCGATCATATTCGGCACAGCTAGCAATACGCACAGGCTTGGCCCGGTGGCACTGGGTCTGGGCTTGTCCTTCGGTTTTGCCGCAATTGGCCTTTTTGTGGCGACCATCGGTTTTTCGATAGGGCTGAACCCGGATATTTTCCGAACCGTATCGGCGGTGATGTTGATCGCATTCGGGGTGATCATACTGGTTCCAGCAGCAAACCAGGCATTTCAAAAAATACTCGCCCCCATTGGCAATCTTGCCAGCCGCGGTAGCGACAATATCAATGGCAACAGTCTTGGCGGCCAATTTGGTCTGGGGCTTTTGCTGGGTGCGGTCTGGAGCCCGTGTGTTGGGCCGACTTTGGGCGCGGCAACTTTGCTCGCCAGTCAGGGTGAGGCTCTGTTTCAGGTGGCATTGGTGATGACTGTCTTTGGCATCGGAGTGGCGCTGCCGCTCTCTGCTATTGGTTTTGTAGGACGGCAGGCTTTCACAAAAATGCGCGGCAAGATTGTTAGCGGAGGCAATATCGGCAAATGGTTGTTGGGCGCGGGAATGCTCCTTGCCGGATTGTTGACGCTAACCGGTTGGGACAAACAGATCGAAATATGGGCTCTCGATAATGGCCCGGGGTGGGCGACGGAGTGGTCGACACGGTATTGATCTGGCCTATCCGGTAAAGCCGGACCCGCCGCCTTAACCTTGCATTTTGGAAGCGCAGCAAGCATTGCGCTTGCCATTCCCATGCAGATGCTCCGGCTGATCCTTTCTGACAAATTTATATGGCTGCTCGGCGGCGCTGTTTTGCTGGCCATATTGCTGCCAGTGAAAGGATCTGCTGTCCCGGTGGCCTCCGCTGCTGTGACGGCGGGGATTTTCACGATTTTCCTGCTGCATGGCATTCGGATTGACCGGAAGGAAATCTGGTCGGGCCTGAAAAACTGGCGCTTGCAGGGCAGCGTGTTTCTATTTGTGTTCGGCGCAATGGCGGCGGCGGGTTGGGGGCTTTCGGCGGTATTGGAAAACAGCATAACGCCGATGATTGCGCTCGGTTTCCTATATTTGGGCTGCTTACCGTCAACGGTGCAATCGGCGGCGAGCTATACGGCAATTGCGCGAGGCAATGTTGGCGCATCGGTGGTGGCTGCGGCGGCGATCAATCTCTCGGCTATTCTTGTGACGCCTTTATTGTTCGCGCTTCTGGCAAAATCGGTGGGTGTGGTGATTTCGGGCGATACTTTCTTGCGGATTGCCATGATGCTTCTGCTGCCATTCGCGATTGGCCAGTTTATTCAGCCATGGGCGCGGGGCTGGGTGAAGCGGCATTCGGGCATTACCGGATGGGCGGACAAGCTGGCGATTAGCCTCGCGGTATATGTGGCCTTTTCCGGCGCGGTGGTGGCGGGCATCTGGAACAGCGTGCCTGCGAAGGATTTTGGCTTGGTCGCGCTGGCCACCGCTGGACTGCTTTGCTTTGCCTTTGGCGGCGCATGGGCGCTCGGGAAGATTGGCGGGTTTGCCAAAGCAGACCGGATCGCGTTGCTTTTCGGCGGCGCGCATAAAAGCATCGCAGTTGGCGCGCCTTTGGCGGCGCTATTATTTCCGGCGGAACAGGCAGGGCTCATTCTCGTGCCGTTGCTGCTCTATCATTTGAGTAGTCTGATTGCGTCTGCACCCTTGGCACTGCATTTGGCAGAGGATGAGAGCGAGCGTAGGGCCTCGGCTGGTTTGACTGCGAGGATCGGCAATGATCCCGCCATACCCAGCAGGAACGTTAGGC
>CAKZNA010000016.1 GCA_937129355.1 uncultured Sphingomonadales bacterium
CGACCAGATAGATGCTCTGAGAAACAATATCAGCGTGCACAAGCAAAAGCTGGTGATTGCTCAGGACCGCGCAAAGACAACAGCAAGTGCAATTAAGGACAAAACCCGACCAGACATCGAAGTGCAAACCCAAGCGAGCCTTGAAGCTGATGCCGTGCGCACGACTGAAGCTGCCAACGCGGCGACGCTCAAAGCTAGGTTCGGTTAGCTTGAAGCCCTTTTGAATTCCATTTCCGAAGAACTGACGCGGATCGAGAAAGTTGAACAGGACACCGCAGCCCTGCGTGAACTGGCAGCGCTATTCAACGCCAACAATACAGCGAAGCTCGATCTGGAAACGTTTGCTATCGGGGCGATGTTCGATCAGGTACTGCAAGCCTCCAATCTGCGCCTGCAACCGATGACCAACGGGCGCTACAGCCTAGAACGCGAATTTGAAGGGAAAGGGGGCGGACGGCGCGGTCTTGGCATCTGTGTTCACGACATTCATACGGGCAAACCGCGTGCTACCGCGACTCTGTCCGGCGGCGAAACCTTTATTGCCGCCCTGTCTTTGGCGCTTGGCCTCTCTGACATTGTGGAAAGCGTCAGCGGTAATATAAGACTCGATACGATCTTCATCGATGAAGGCTTTGGCAGTCTCGACACCGATAATGACACGGGCACGCTCGACCAAGTACTCCAAACCTTGCAGGATCTGGTCGGTGCTAACCGAGCGGTCGGCTTGATTTCACATGTTCAACTCGTCCAGCACGCCATTCCCAATGGTTTTGCAATCAAGAAAACCGCAACTGGTAGCCATGTCGAAACAAAGGGGCTTTGACTTGGCAACACCCACATCCCAAAGAACCAACTTGTGTCTATCGATCGCTGAGGGGGAACATCAACGTGAACGAATACTCACGCGTTGGCGGTAGCACCGGAAACGACATTCCAACGAAGAACAATAAATCAGTCAACCATCATGCTTTTACTATGTATTGACTGTTAGCGTTTATATTTCTCGCATGTCAGCAGAGACAATCAACTATCCGGGCGATCTCGCTACCCCTGAACAGATATGTTTGTTGGCCGAAGAATATCGGAAAGCTGCGCATAAGCTGCTTGAACTAGGTCGCCCCAAACAGCCTCTTTCCCTCGCTCCTTTTAGGCTGTCCGCCATTCATGCCATTGAACTCTATCTAAATGTTTTCCTGATGCGAAAGGGGATTGGGTCAAACAGCATTCGTGGCATGCAGCATAACTTAAAGGCACGCACCGACCTCGCCAAAGAAAATGGTTTGATACTAAAATCGCGCACTTTGGCGCATCTTCATGCTCTTGCCGATACGCGCGAATACCTTGTGACGCGCTATGGCCCTGAATTGTGTTCATCGGTGTCACAGATCAATAGACTTGTGGCGACACTTGAAGAGGTTGCGACGAAAGTGGCCTCGACAAACAAATAGTCGAAATGGACCAACGCAACGAATAACATCGCTGCCGGTGGCAAATTTTAGGAAAGCACCTGCAAACCATGCTTCTGCACGATGGCGAGTAATTTGAGCGCCATGCCGCTTGGGCGCTTCGCTCCCGTTTCCCATTTCTCGACCGTGCTTTCACTGGTATTGAGATAACGGGCAAACACTGGCTGACTAACATGGTTGGCTTCGCGAAGCCGCTTGATCTGCGCGGGCTTAATTTCGGAAGGCGTCGTCAGGCAACTTTCATCAAAGCTACGCATCGTTTCTTTATCGATAGCTCCGACTTTACGGAGCGCAGAGGCCGACGTGTGAATCGCCTCGAAGGCGTCACTCTTAAATTTAGCTTTGGTCGTCATTACAAATCTCCAATATGTCACCGTCGGTAAGCAACTTAGCAATCTGCTTATCACTCAAACCCGCGTAGCTTTTGGCCAACAACCGAAACGCAGCAAGTTCGTTATTCTCTATATTCGCCCGGTCTTTCTTGGCGAACAGATATTCATATATCCAATGCCGCCCCGCCTTGGCGATGATGATGGCGCGATGCTGGTTCTTGTTGATGCGTTTTTTAAACACGCCGCCGCCAAGATCATCGCACTGTCCCTTCATCACCTGCGCGATGGCCTTGCATAACTCTTCATCCTTAATGCGCGCCTTTCGCGCCACCTTGGTAAACCAAGTCGTTTTGAACACGCGGGATGGTTTAGCTCGCGCTGCACTCATTTGATTTTTAGGTAGCACTCAGTGCTATATTTGTCAAATTTGAGATTGTGCATCATGGTATTTCGAGTTCCTACATATTTTGCCGTCAATCATGTTCGTTGGAAGGATTTATTTGAAATGCGCGAC
>CAKZNA010000017.1 GCA_937129355.1 uncultured Sphingomonadales bacterium
AGCGAAGCAAGATCGCTACCTGCGCCAGGTCCAGAATAGCCCTGACACCACCAGTCTTCGCCCGACAGGATGCGCGGCAGGAATTTCTCTTTCTGTTCAGGCGTGCCAAAGGTGTAGATAACCGGGCCAACCATAGAAAGGCCAAAGGGCAGCAAGCGGATGCAATCGGCCGCTGCGCTTTCTTCGGACCAGATAAATTTCTGCGTCGCGGTCCAGCCCGTGCCGCCATATTCGACCGGCCATGCTGGTGCGATCCAGCCCTTTTTCGCCAATATCTTATGCCATGCGAGAAAATCTTCCCGGTCAAGATCTTCACCATCATCCTGTTTTCCGCGAAGGCTTTCGGGGTAATTTTCTGCAATGAATGTGCGCACTTCCTGTTGGAAGGCCAAATCCTCGGCGCTGAATTCCATATCCATATCGGCGACTCTCCTTGTCTATATGGGCATAGGGATAGCATGCTTGACGTTTACGTAAAGGGAAAAGTTGAACGCGCCGTCGCCATTCGCCTCGGTTATGCTGCGCTTACTCCGCTGGGGCCATGCCATAAGAAATCGGTAGCGATTTGAAGCCACCAGTATGATTTGTAAGCAATGCCTGCGGCGTACCGGACATTTCAAGGCGGTTAAGCCGTCCGGAGAGCTTTGAGAAAAAGGCGACGACTTCCATTTCGGATAGAACGCGGCCCAGGCAATGGTGAACACCAAACCCGAATGCCAGATGCCTGTTCGGTTTGCGCGTGATGTCAAAATGGTCGGGGCTTTCAAATTCATCCTCATCGCGATTGGCGGAATAATACATCAGGCAAACGGCTTCGCCGGCCTTGATCATTTGTCCGCGCAATTCGAAATCTTCAGTCGCCGTGCGCAGGAAATGCTTCACTGGCGTTGCCCAGCGAAAACTCTCCTGTGCAGCGCTTGCTGCCAATGATGGATCAGAATTTAGTAGTTCAAGCTGGTCCGGATTGTTGGCAAATGCATGCATGCCGCCAGACAAAGTCGAGCTTGTCGTATCATGGCCTGCCGTGGCTACGAGCATTGCATAAGATAATGCATCTGTATCCGGCATGGGTGCATCGTTTATTTTCGCGTTGACAATGACGCTGAATAAATCGTCGCGCGGCCGCTCGCGCCGCTCTTCCATGATTTTGGTGAGGTAGCCGAAAAATTCAAACACCGCCGCCAAACCAAAATCGCCTGAACGTTGTACTTCTGGATCTTGCGCCCCGAATATTTCCTGCGTCAGTCGCTTCACCAGTCCATTGTCAGTTTCCGGCAGGCCCAGTATCGATGTAATCATGGTGAGCGGATATTCCGATGCGATTTCTTCTGCAAAATCGCATTCGCCGCCAATAGCGCATAGACGATCCACATATTCGGTTGCCAAACTATCCATACGGTCTTCCAGCTGCCGAAGCGCCGGTCCATTGAACCATTTTTGCGTGATATTGCGATAGGCGCGATGTTCCGGATCATCCATGTCAAGAAGATGACGGGTCATGGCGGTGCGGCTGCCCTGCGTTTTGATTATATTATCTTCGATATCTTCGGGAATGAGCGTCAGGCGCGGCGCGTTTATGAAAATGTCATTCCGGCGTGAAATCTCGCGTATGTCGGCATTTTTCGTAATCGCCCAAAAGGGACGATAGCCATTTTGCTCAACCCAAACGACTGGATTGTCCTGCCTTAACTTCCTGAAATTTTCTCCAAGCGTCTCTTCGTCCATATATATCTGCGGCGAAGAGATATCGAGGTCGGTTGTCGGACGGTTCATGTCATGGTCTTTCGCGGTTCATCTACTTGAATATGCCAACCAGATGGAGAAAGCCATAGCGAGGTTGATGGGGAAAATAACTGTCATTTGTTGCGAAAGGTCATTTCTCCAGTGGCGCATTTGCACGTGCGATACGTGCCCATATTGTAGCTATAACGCCAGAGGCAAATTGTACGGAAGTTGGTTATTCGGTACAGTTGTGGATAGACTTGACGGCTTAAATCTCACCGCGTCTTCACATACCGTCCCGGCGCTTCTTCGATCGCCTTCAGCTTGCCTTTGCCAGGAACGCGCGCACCGGTGGCTTTTACCATTTCGCCGCCGTGACCTTCATACCATTTGCGCCAGTCGGGCCACCAGCTGCCTTTGGTTTCGCTCGCGCCGTCTTTGAAGGCTTCGAGCGTATCGACTTTCGGATCATCGTTGAGCCAATATTGATATTTGCCCGTCGATGGCGGATTTACGACGCCCGCGATATGCCCGCTGCCGGCGAGTACGAATTTAAGCGGCCCCGAAAAATGCTCGCGCAGTTTGAACACGCTTTCGGCAGGCGCGATATGATCGACGATACCCGCCTGCACATAGCTGGGCGTTTTTACCTGAGTCAGGTCAATCGGTGTATCGAGAGCTTTCAGTCGGCCCGGCTGAACAAGCAGATTGTCGCGATAGAGTTCGCAAATATAGTCATGATGCCATTTTGCCGGAAGATTTGTGACATCGCCATTCCAATGCAGCAGGTCAAATGCGGGATAATCCTCGCCCAGCAAATGGTTCTTCACAACGGTAGACCAGATCAGGTCATTGCCGCGCAGCAGGTTGAATGTAAGCGCAAGATAGCGGCCATCAAGAAAGCCATCGGTCACCAGCGCATCAATCATCTTCAGCTGATGATCGTCAATAAAGTTGAGAAGCTCGCCGCCGCGAGAGAAATCCACTTGCGCGGTAAAGAAGGTCGCGCTTTCGACAATATATTCGCGTTCCTGTTCATGCAGGATGGCGAGCGTCGCGGCGAGGGTGGTGCCCGCCACGCAATAGCCGATTGTGTTCACCGACGGCACATCCAGCGCATCGCGTACGGTATCAATGGCGTCGATTTGCGCGCGGATATAGTCATCCCAGATCACATCTGCCATGCTTTTATCGGCGGATTTCCAGCTTACGACGAAAACGGTGATGCCTTGATCGACTGCCCATTTGATGAAGCTTTTTTCTGCGGTCAGGTCGAGAATGTAAAAGCGATTGATCCACGGCGGGAAGATCACCAGCGGTATGCGGCAAACCTCTTTGGTCGCGGGGGCATATTGGACAAGCTGATAAAGCGGTGTTTCATGCACGACTTTGCCGGGCGTCACCGCAATGTTTTTACCGAGCTCAAACGCATCGGGGTCGCTATGGGTCAATTGGCCGCGCTGCATATCGCGCATCAGATTTTGCGCGCCTTTTTGTAAGGAAGCGCCTTTGGTCTCTATCGCTTTTTCAAGTGCAACTGGATTGGTGAGCGGCGAATTGGCGGGGCTCATCGCATCGACCACGGTTTGTACGGCAAATTTCAACTTGGCTTTATCTGCTGGTGAAACGCCCGGTAGATTGTCTGTAGCACCCATCATTTGTTCGGACATCTGGGTATAGCTTTGCCGCATCAGGTCGAATATCGGATGTTCCCATTGCGGCGCGGAAAAGCGGCGGTCCTTTGGATTTACCTTGTCGCGGCCAGCTTCGGCTAGCGGTGCGAGGACTTGTCCCCAAGCATCTAGCGCCTTGTTATAGGCGGTGAGTGGGTCGGCACCATCCGCGGCGTCAAAGCCTGGAATATTCTGTGCCATCTTCATGAAATTTTCCGGCGAAAAGCCGGGCGTATCGCTATCATCTTTGCTCATGATGCCGACCATAGCAGCAATAATGTTACAATGCGATTGACTTTCACATGATTTCTGACTGGAAAAGCGTTACATTTTGGCGCAGTAAGGCGGCTCTGTAACAATCAATGATAGAGAAATGGAGTTATGACCGAGGAATTCTACCGCATAAAGCGCCTACCGCCCTATGTTATCGCAGAAGTGAATAATATGCGCGCGGCGGCACGAGCGGCGGGAGAAGATATAATTGACCTCGGCATGGGCAACCCCGATTTGCCGCCGCCGCAGCATGTGATCGACAAGCTGTGCGAAGTTGCGCAGAAACCCGATGCGCATGGCTATTCCGCGTCAAAGGGTATTCCGGGCCTCCGTAAAGCTCAGGCAAACTACTATGGCCGCCGTTTCGGCGTGGATCTTGATCCCGAGAGCGAAGTTGTGGTCACGCTCGGTTCCAAGGAAGGACTTGCGAGCCTCGCCACCGCGATTACTGCGCCGGGTGATACCATCCTTGCGCCCAACCCCAGCTATCCGATCCATACTTTCGGATTTATTATTGCCGGTGCGTCCATTCGCGCGGTGCCGACAACGCCGGATGAGGAATATTGGGAATCGCTCGAACGTGCGATGGCCTTTACCGTGCCGCGTCCGACGTTGTTGGTTGTGAACTTCCCGTCTAACCCGACGGCAGAGGTTGTCGATCTGGCATTCTATGAACGGCTTGTCGCATGGGCAAAGGAGAATAAGGTCTGGATATTGTCTGATCTTGCCTATTCAGAGCTATATTATGACGGCAACCCGACGCCGTCGATATTGCAGGCGAAGGGCGCGAAAGATGTTGCGGTTGAATTTACCTCGCTGTCCAAAACATATTCCATGGCCGGTTGGCGCGTTGGCTTTGCGGTTGGCAATAAAACGCTGATCGACGCTTTGAGCCGTGTCAAAAGCTATATCGATTATGGTAGCTTCACGCCCATTCAAGCGGCGGCATGCGCGGCATTGAATGGCCCGCAGGATATTGTCGAGAAAAACCGCGCGCTTTACCACAAGCGCCGCGATGTGCTGGTGGAAAGCTTTGGCCGCGCAGGATGGGAAATCCCGCCGCCCGCCGCATCAATGTTTGCCTGGGCACCTTTGCCGCCAGAGCTCGCCCATATGGGTAGCTTGGAATTTTCCAAACAGTTGCTGACAGAAGCCGGCGTCGCAGTTGCACCCGGTGTTGGTTATGGCGAAGAAGGCGAAGGCTTTGTCCGCATCGCGATGGTTGAAAATGAACAACGCATCCGGCAGGCGGCACGCAGCGTGAAGAAATATCTGCAAAGCATGGGCGTGAATACCGATAGCCAGCAAGAGGCGATCTAAACGGGGAGGGGCAGTCCGATGCTTGTTCAAACCATCCAAACCGCGCTTGCGCCTGTGTTCCTGTTGGTCGCTGTTGGCGGATTGCTGAATGTAATTGCGGCAAGGCTGGCGCGGGTCGTGGACCGGTCACGTAATCTGGTCGACAGGTATGAGCCCGAAAATACTGTGCAATGCGCGCGTGATCGAGCAGAATTGACGCAGCTCGACAGGCGTATGGATGTAATTAACTGGTCGATAGCATTGTGCGTTGCCTGCGGCATCGTCGTCTGTGCGATGGTGGCGATGCTGTTCCTGATGGGGTCCGGGCAAGGCATGTTGGAAACACCCGTTGCAGGCGCTTTCATTTTGGCGATGCTGTTTCTGTTATTGGCACTTATCCTTTTCATGATAGAGGTGCGGCTCGCGATCAAAACAATCCATGTGCCAATGGAATTACTTGAGCGTAAAGATTGACGGCCTTCCGTAAGGGCAGCCTTGCCTAACCGATTTCGTTCCGCCATCCATACTCCATGGCTCGCAAAGACTTCGCATTCCACCATCAATTCCGTGTCCGCTGGTCGGAAACGGATGCGCAGGGCGTTGTGTTTAACGCACGCTATCTGGATTATGCCGATATTGGCATCACCGAATATTGGCGGGCGACCGAATGGCGCAAGCATCATCCAGACGAGCCTTTTGAATTTCATGTGCGCAAAGCAGAGGTGCTGTTTGAAGCACCGATTATGCCCGATGAAATGATCGAGGTAATGGCGCGCACTACCAAGGTGGGCAATAGCAGCATGACGCAGTTGGTGGAATTGCACGGCGCGCATGAAGATGGCCGCGATGATCTGCGCGCAACGATCGAATTGGTTAGTGTGCATGTTGATCTGGAAACGCATCGCCCGATAGCTTTGCCAGACTGGATTGGAAAAATATTTGCAGATTTTGATGCCGGAAAAGGAGGCGTGAAATGACCGCTAATCTAGAATTCTTCTATGATCTGTCCAGCCCGTGGACCTTTATCGCTTTCACTAACCTAGCGGGCGTTGAGGAACGCACTGGCGTTGCCGCACATCTTCGCCCCGTGCTTGTCGGCGGGATATTCAATGCGGT
>CAKZNA010000018.1 GCA_937129355.1 uncultured Sphingomonadales bacterium
AAGAGTCATCAAAACCATTTCGAGACAAACATGTCGGTATTATTAAGATACCATAAACAATGGGAAAAAGCAACAAATTTGAAGCCATTTGGAAATAAATTTCTTAAAGAGCCCGGCAGCCTGCTTACACAGCCCCCTCTGGCAAGCCTTCATAGGTAAGATTTTAAGGACGCCTTTTCTCGTTACCGACTTTTCGCGTCGCAGGTGGTGACGGCAACGTGGCTTCTCCCCCTAAGCCGCCTCACTCAACTCCACCAAACATCCCTCGCCTTCGCGATTGAGCAGCTCGATAAACTCTCTGCGTTGATGGCGGATAATATCGGGATTATTCCCAAGCCTTCATCGGCAGGATATCAAAGCCCTTCTTGATCTCGCCAAATTTTTCGCGGCGGAGGTGATCGCGGTCGTATCGGATGTGTTTTTTCTCCAGCGCCTCAAACACGTCATTCACCCAGATGCCGCCTTCCTGCGCCGGGATATTCATGCTCTTTCCGTTTTTCAGGTGGATATAAAATTCGCGTTTATGCGATTTGCTTTTGGTGCCGCCGGAACGGATTTGCACAAATTGCAGATGGTCAATATCGCTCAGCTTGATCCGGAAAGAACGGAACAGTTTTTCGACCGGCGATTTCCAGGTGAGCGTGAAATTATCAATCTCCACATGCCAGCCGCCATCGGCTTTCGTGTAAGCAATCAGATCGCCAACCACGCTTTTCCCCACCGCCAGACATATGATCATTGAAAAGGCAAATACGACGCGCGCAAATATACCGTCAAATGCCCATGCGGCACCGGCAAACAGGCCGAACACAATGATGCAAACCAGCAGGTTTAACGACTTATATAGGATCGAAGATCTGGCGCTGGCTTCAAAAATAATCGGCATGCGGGGTTCCTATCCGGCTGTTCAAATGGCTTGATCGCTGGGCGAAATTACGCCGCGACTTTCATCTCTGCATCCACTTCGCAGCCGCCCGATCCCTCGCCTTCGCAATCGAGCAGCTCGATAAATTTCTCTGCGTTGATGGCGACATCGTCGGGGCCGATTTGGTCGAAGGGGTCTTCCAGATGGCTTTGGATATTGTCGAGGCCGACCAGAATGATTGCGAATAATATCGGCATCACGAATGTGAGTGATGGCGAGCCATAATCAACCGCCTGCTGCGCGAAATAGGGGCCATAGATTATCGGCAGCAGGACGATGAAAAAGTCCGAAAACGCGCGCAAGGTGCGCGGCGTGCGATATTGGTAGATATGCTTCACGCTTTCAAACGCGACGATCATCTTTGATATATATTGGTTGCAACGCGAACATTCGCCAGAGGCCAGCCCCTCCCCGCGCATCCGCTTTACGAAAGCCGACAGGTCGGAAAAAGCGGCGTAGATTTTGCGTTCATGTGCGCGCATATCGGCAATATTGCCCTTAAACATATCGCGGCAGCCATGCAGCAGATCGGCAAGCACACCCTCCAGATGCGCCCGGCGGTCGGAATCCGCTTCGGGTAGCCAATCGCGTGCGGCGAAGAATATCGCGCGCCCATGCGCCTTAATAATTCCATAATCATCCAGCGCATTTTCGCGGCGTTTATACGCGTGACCGATAGAGAAAACGATCGGGAAGATGATCGCGGTGGAAATGATCGTCAGCGGAAAATCCGCCATGACGTTGAATGTCAGGCTAAGCCAGGTGGACGCAATCGCCAATATAACAATGGCGAGCGACTTCCAGTTGATAATCAGACCCAAACTCGAAATGCGCCGCGTGAACCGATGAAACATGCCATGCCTTCCCGTAAACATAAGTCATGCGGGAATAGCGCGGGTGGTTTTAGATTTGGTTAACCATGTTTTTGGGCGGGGCTTAGGCGCGGTAGACCTCTGCCTCGCGGTAATATCCGTAATCTTCCTTGCCATCCCAATTTTTGCCGTCGGGAAAGCGGAGTTCGACGCCGGATTTCGCGGTATCGCAAAATATCCGCATATTGACGCCCATGCGGTTTGCTTCGCGCGGGTTTTTCGCGGCGAAATCTTCGGTCAAGGTCCAATGCGTGGTTACGCCGCAGGTCGGGCAAAATTGGATGCGCACCGCTGGTTCAGGATAATCCGCGCGTTCATACGCGGAAGTCTTGCCATCGATATGGACGTCTTTGGGATCATAATATCCCCACACACCGCCCGATTTGCGGCAAAGGCTACAATTGCATTCATTCATAAATTCGGGCTGCGCCGCGATGCGGATGCGCACGGCTCCGCAATGGCAGTGGGCGTCGTGAGGTGGCGTGGAGTCTGGCATGGCGCGTGATTAGACCGTCTTTGCCAGAGTTAGCAAGTGTGTGCTGAACCCATATTCGTCATTGCGGACTTGATCCGCAATCTAGTTCTGCTCTGGACTGACTGGACTCCGGATCAAGTCCGGAGTGACGTTATTAGTATTTGCGGATCACGTCTGGGGTGGCGAAAGCGAGTGTTTGCGCAAAAGCCTGTCCTACACGGGTAAAATCTGCTTCGTTCTCCAAATGAACTATGCCGCGCGCCCTACCTCATTTTTTCAACCGTCAAAGAAGCGGGCTTCAAAGCATAAATCCACATTTTCTCCGGGGGTACCCCACCCTAACCTTCCTAACCTTTGGAATATTATTGCGCGCGGCTCGCGCGGCGGGTTAAGGCGCGGTGATGGATAAAAAACCGCTCCCTGTTGCCCTGCGCGAAGCGACCGCCGCCCTTGAAAGCGTAAGCGAAACCGCGCGACTGGATGCCGAATTGCTGGCGGCGCATGTGATGGGTATGGAGCGGATGGATATGCTGGCGCGGATGGCTGATCTGGATGCGGCAGACGAATTTGACGCGATGGTCGCGCGGCGGATGGCGGATGAACCGGTCGCCTATATCACTGGCGCTCAAGCATTCTGGGATATTGAATTGGCGGTGACGCCCGATGTCCTAATCCCGCGAAGTGATAGCGAGACGTTGATCGAGGCGGCGGAAGAGTATTTCGCCGATCGCCAGCCAAACCGCATCCTGGACCTCGGCACCGGATCGGGCGCATTATTGCTCGCTGCTTTGTCGCTATTTCCCAATGCGCGAGGGATTGGCATTGATGCGAGCGAGGCGGCGCTAGCGGTGGCGCTAGGAAATGCGACGCGGCTTGGTTTTGCGCCGCGCACTGAAATGCGGGAGCAAAGCTGGCTGAAAACAGGCTGGGCAGACAAGCTTGGCGGTCCATTTGATCTTATCCTGTGCAATCCGCCTTATGTGGAGGATAGCGCACAGCTTGAACCGATGGTGGCGGAGTATGAACCGCATGACGCCCTTTTCGCGGGAGCAGACGGCTTGTCGGATTATAGTGCGGTGATCCCGTTTGTGTCGCAGTTGATGGCTGATGGCGGGATTGCGCTATTCGAGATTGGCCATGAGCAGGCGCAAGCGGTGAGCAAGTTAGCGGCGGATTCGGGGCTTGTGGCTTCCGTGCATCGTGACCTGTCCGCAAAGCCGCGCTGTGTGGCTATGATAAAGCCGTAAGGTGGGCAAAAAACGGCGCAAAAGCAGTCATGTGAGACGGCCGCGCAATTTTCGCTTGGTTTTGCCAGAATCAGCGGCTAAACAATGATTGTCCGGTAGCACGGGGCTTTTGATAGACATGCTGCCAGGCCGTCCCCAGCGACATGTTGAGCCTTAAAGGAAGTTACAAAGCTTCCTACGCAAACGGGATAAATTAGCTGAAAGACCAATGTTTTAAGGATTCAGGTCAGCCTTTATGAATAACCGGCAGAATAATAACCGCAGGCGCGGTCGCAACAATAACAACCGCAACAATAATAATCGCGGCGGCGGCGGTGTCGATCATCAGAACCGCATTGATAACCGCGCACGCGGCAATGCCAGCCAGATGCTCGATAAATATAAAAAGCTGGCACAAGATGCGCAGTTGAATGATGACCGCGTGAATGCAGAATATTATCTGCAATTTGCCGACCATTATTTCCGCGTACTCGCCGATTATCGCGCGCGTCAGGAAGCCAAGCAGGAAGAACGCCGGGCCCGCGACGAAGAACGCGGCCACGATGGCGCCCGTGACGACAATCGCCGCGACAATAATGACCGCGACGAGAAACCAAAAGCAGCGGATAGCGACGATGATGGCGACGAGAAGCCCCAAAGGGAGAAGTCGACTCGCAAGGAACGCGCACCCCGCGCGCCGCGTCGCTCTCGCGATGATGCCAAAGCCGCAGATAAAGCTGGCGAAAAGGATGGCATAGATCTCGCCGTATTGCCGCCCGCAATTTCCGCCGACGATGGACCAGCTGCCGAAGAAAAACCCCAAGCTAAGAAAGTGGCTCGCAAACCACGCGCACGCAAACCCAAGCCCGCGGGCGATAGCGGCGACGAGGTTGCAACAGCGGCAGAATAATGCCGTCATACCTTATTAATGGTGTGGCAATGTAATTGTAACTAGGTCATGTTCCCTTGAAGTAATAGCAAGGGGAGAAAGACCGATGCGCAAGTTGTTCCTATTCGCCATGGGAGGAGCGCTCACCGCGCCATTTCCATCTTCTGCCATACTCGCCCAGACAGCCGAGGTATCGCTTCCCGGTGAAGCGAATGCGCAAGGTGATGTTTCTGTTACCATCTATCAAAACGGCCAAAGCCTCGTTCAAGATGTACGGCGCCTCAACATTCCCAAAGGACGCTCGCGGCAAGAATTCCCCGATGTATCCGCGTCTATCCGTCCAGAGACCGTAACGCTGTCCGGACCCGGTATCGGCATTGTAGAGCAGAATTTCGACTATGACCTGCTGACGCCCGCCAAGCTGATGGAAAAAGCTGTCGGACAGACAGTAACACTTATCCGCACCAATCCGGCAACGGGCAGAGAAAGCCGCGTGCGCGCCAAAGTGCTGGCAGCCAATGGCGGTGTGGTTTTGCAAATCGGTAATACAATCGAAGTGCTGCGCGACGACGGCCTGCCCGTCCGCGTGATTTTTGACCGCGTACCACCAAATATGCGCGCGCGGCCCACTTTGTCGGTTACCGTTGAAGCACAAGGCGGACGGGTACCGGCCAACCTAAGCTACCTTACGCCCGGCCTTGGCTGGAAAGCGGATTATGTCACGCTATTTGATGATAAGTCCAAAACTATCGACGTTCAGGGCTGGGTAACGCTGACCAATAATACCGGCACATCCTATCGCAACGCCAATATCCTGCTGGTCGCGGGCAATGCAAATCGCGGCGGCGGTCGTCGCGGCGGGATTCGCTGGCCAACCGGAACGATCGATCAGGCGGGAACCGAAAGCAACAACCGCGAACGGCTGGGTGATTTCTATCTCTACCCGCTTTCCGAACGCACGACGGTGGCCAATGCCCAGCAAAAGCAGGTGAGTTTCCTCGATGTAAAACGCGCACCTGCACGCAAGGCGTATGAATTTACCAATGGCTGGCTGCGTAGCGGCGATTTCAGAAGCGCGTCGTCGGTCCTGAAATTCTCGACCTCGCGCGGCGGCGGATTGGGTGACCAACTGCCAAGCGGCGTGATGCGCGTCTATATGCGCGACCAACGCGGCGACCCGCAATTTATCGGCGAGAGCCGGATTGAAAATACGCCAATGGGTAGCTCCATGTCGATCCGCACGGGCGAGGCTTTCGATGTGAAGGTGAAGACCGTCACGGTTGAACGCAAACGCATCAACAGCCGCCGCTGGCGTACCAAAATGAGCTATGAAGTCACCAATGCGCGGCCCGAGGCTATCACGGTTGATCTTGCCCAATCTGGCCTTTGGGGTGATGTTCGCGTTACCGAACAAAGCATGGAAGGCACGCGGATTTCGGCGGATAAGCTGGAATGGAAAGTGCCTGTGCCCGCCAATGGCAAGGCAATGGTAACGGCCACCTTCGACAGCCGCTACTAATTCGATGCGGGCATTGATCGCCCTCATCATGCTAACAACTGCGCTGCCCGCAGCAGCGCAGAGCGTAGTGGTGTCGGAAGCCGCCGAGAATGTATCGCTGACCGTTTATCGCGCGCCGCAGCGTGGCGGACGCCCGATCAACAAAAACTGGCCACAGGGTTATGCGCTGATCACCGAAACGCGGACGGTGAATATTCCCGCCGGCGAAAGCGTTATCCGTTTTGAAGGCGTGTCGGAAGGCATGTTTCCCGAAAGCGCAATCGTCACTGGCCTGCCCGAAGGCGTGCGGGAGAAAAATCAGGATGCGCGTCTCTTGTCGCCAGCCGGTCTGGTCGATGCATATTTGAAAAGACAAGTGACTGTTCAGCGCACAAATCTGGCAACCGGCAAAATGACATCTCAAACTGCCATGATTACTACAGGTCCAAATGGCGTTATTTTGCAAACGGGCGACGGATATGAAGCGCTGCGCTGTACAGGCCTACCCGAACGGATGGTTTATGGCGGCGTTCCCAAAGGGCTGTCGGCAAAGCCCACGCTTTCGGTGATAACGCAGAGCGAAAAAGCCATTTCCGCCGAATTGACTTTGACCTATCTATCCGCCGGCTTTGACTGGCAGGCCAATTATCTGGTCCAGATGCAGGACGAAAAAGCAACATCAGAAGGCGAAGCGGCGCTGCCAAAGCATAAGGCCAGCCTGTTCGCTTGGCTTACGCTCGCCAATGGTGGAAGCCAGAGTTTTGCCAATGCCAATACCATGGCGATCGCAGGCGAACCGAACCGCGAAAGGCGCAGGGCGCAGGCAAGGCCGACAGGTAAGGCGCTGACGCTAAAATGCTGGCCGATGCAGCGTACGCATCAGGTGCCGTTTTTTCTGCCCTATGACCTGTCTGACGAAGAAGAAAATGAAAGAATGGACGGCGCTATGGAAATGAGGGTGATGCCTGCCCCCCCGCCCATGATAGCGCCACCACCATCCCCCGCGCCGGTTGCCGCGATCAAGGCCCAGCAGGAAGATATCGGCGACCTGAAACTATACCGCATTCCCGAGCGCGTGAATGTAAATGCCAAAGGCCAGAAACAGGTTGCGATGATTACGCAGCCCGACGCCATTTTCGACCGCGTGTATTTTGCTAGCGCCGTGACCTACAACAGTGATAATCAGCCCTTTGGTATAAAGTTGCGCGGGAAGAATGACGATGAAGGCGGCCTTGGCCTACCAATGCCTTCGGGACAGATACAGGTTTTTGAGGGCAGCAATTTCGGACCGCTATTGGTCGGCGAAACCAACATTAAAGATCTCGCCGTCGGACAGAAGGTGGAAATGATTGTCGGCAGTTCAACCGATGTAAGGCGGACAATCAAGAAAATGTCCGAGCGCGGCCGCAAACAAAATTGGCGCGTTGAGATTGCTAATGCACGCAGCGAGCCGGTCAATGTGGAAGTAGAATTACCAGCAAACTATTCAGGCAAGACAATGCGTGTCCGCAAGGTAGACGGTGTTCCCACTTGGATTGGTATCATTCCGGCCGGCGGGGAGATATCATTCAATTATGTCCTGAAACGGCCGAAGAAATAGATGATACGAGCGCTGCTCATCCTTTTGCTTGCGGTAACGACCGCTCCTGTCACTGCCCAAACGGTGGTGGTTTCTGAAAGCGCAGAGGATGTATCACTCACAGTTTATCGCTCGCCCAGTCGTGGCGATCGTCCGATCAACAAGAATTGGCCTTCTGGTTATGCGCTAATTACCGAGACGCGAACGGTGAATATTCCTGCCGGCGAGAGCGTCATTCGGTTCGAAGGCGTGTCGGAGGGCATGTTTCCCGAAAGCGCCATCGTCACCGGACTGCCCGAAGGCGTACGTGAGAAAAATCAGGATGCGCGGCTATTGTCGCCAGCTGGACTGGTTGACGCTTATCTCAAACGCAAAGTCACCATCCAGCGGACAAGCGGCGCGACCGGAAAGGTCACGACCAGCGAAGCGTTGATCACTACCGGGCCTAACGGTGTTATTTTGCAAACCGGCGAAGGGTATGAAGCATTGCGCTGCACGGGCCTTCCCGAACGTATGGTCTATGGCGGTGTGCCGCAGGGGCTTTCGGCCAAGCCGACATTGTCGGTAGTCACCCAAAGCGAACGCGCGGTTTCGGTGAAGCTGACGCTGACCTATCTTTCGGCAGGCTTCGATTGGGAGGCCAATTATATTGTGCAGATGCGCGATGAAAAATCGTCCAAGCTGGGGAAGAATAACCTGCCCAAAGATAAGGTGAGCCTGTTCGCCTGGCTAACGCTGGCCAATGGCGGCAGCCAAAGCTTTGCGCGGGCCAACGCGATGGCGATTGCCGGAAATCTTAACCGTGAGCGTAACAATAATCCGGTCCGGCCGACCGGCCAAGGGTTGACCCTTAAATGCTGGTCGATGCAACGCACCGATCAAGTGCCATTTCGCGGATTGCAGAAATTTCCGCCCATGCGCCCTCCGCCTTCGCCAAGAAGCATGTCCAAACTGGATGGCGATACGATTGTCGTTACTGGGGCGAGAAGGGAGCGGGAGCTTCAGGATGTGCCATTGGCTATGGCGGCTATCGATGCCTCCATGATCGCCGAACAGGAAGATCTTGGCGACCTAAAACTATACCGTATTCCCGAACGCGTGAATGTGAATGCCAAGGGGCAGAAACAAGTCGCGATGATCGTGCAGCCCGACGCGCTGTTTGAACGGATATATGTCGGATTTACTGGCCGCCGTCCTCGCGGAAGCGAGCCAATGGAAATTTTATTGCGCGGCAAAAACCAGGAGAAGGAAGGGCTAGGTCTGCCGCTGCCATCTGGACAAGTGCAGGTTTTCGAACATAGCAGCTTTGGCATGTTGCTCGCTGGCGAAACTTCGCTCCGCGACCGCGCTGTCGAAGACAACGTGGAAATTGAAGTCGGCAGTTCATCCGATGTGCGGATCGAACAGGTTCTGGTTTCGGAAAGTAAACGCAAACGCGTGTGGAAAATCACGCTTTCTAACGCGCATAACAATGACGTCGATGCCGAAATAGAGCTACCTCGAAACGCCAAGGGCAATTCTAACAACATCAGCAAAATCGACGCCATTCCAACCTGGCGCGGGATCATTCCGACCAATGACGAAATCGCTTTCGGATATACGGTAAAGCTAAATCGCTAGCGCGGGAATTATTCGGGCAACGGCTTGGGCTTGAAATCTTCGTCCAGCGCTACAAACGTAAACAGCCCGTCAGTGACCTTCACATCTTTCGTGCCATTCTCCCGCGTCGCAACAACCTCTATCCGAATGCCCATCGATGTGCGTCCGCGCTTTTCCAGATGTGCATAGACCGACACCACATCGCGCAGCAGGATCGGCGCAAGGAACTTCATCGTTTCAATCGCTACAGTAGCTGTGCGCCCTCCGGCAATCCGCGCCGCCACAATCCCGCCAGCAATATCCATCTGGCTTAGCACCCAGCCGCCAAAAATATGGCCGTTGCTGTTGATATCGCGCTGTGCAGGCACGACTCGCAAAACGGGATCGCGGCGTTCGCTGATCTCATCACTCATCGTCAATTTCTCCATCGCCTAACCTGTCTTCGATCGCCTCGTCATGTCCTGTTCCGCTCGACAGGAACACAAGCCCCATCAGCGAGGCCGCCAGCATAAGCGAAGCAATAATCGCGCCCGCCGTTGCAATATAGAAATGGATCGAAACGAGCCCGTTTCGCCAATAAAACACACCGAGCGTCAGCACAGTCACCACAATCGTGAATGCGAACATCCAACGCATCAGCCGCCAATAGCGGCTCCATGCGAAATTCGCATATTTCGGATCATCAAGAGGAGAAGGTTTCACCATATTTCTAACTTTGAACGCTCTATGCTATAACGATGGGGCAGAGCAAGATGATAAGGAGTTCGGCATGACGATAGCGGCGATATTGGAGGGTAACACCCATCATATTCATCAGGCGAATGGCGACGACACGGTCGCAGAAGTCGCATCAAAACTGGCGGAGTTTAAAATTGGCGCGCTGCCGGTCACGGACGGCAAGTCGGTTAAGGGCATCTTTTCGGAACGCGACCTAGTCTACGGCGTCGCCAAGTTTGGCGCGGCAATGCTTGAAAAAAAGGTTGCCGAGGTAATGACGGCGCCGGCCATCACCGTGTCCGCTGATACCGCCGCACTATCCGCGCTTTCACTTATGACCAAACGCCGCATTCGGCATTTACCTGTTGTCGATGCCAATGATGGTATCTGCGGGTTTATTTCGATTGGCGATCTCGTCAAATATCGGATCGAAAAAATCGAATCCGAAGCCAACGCAATGCGCGACTATATTCAAATGGCATAAGCCACCGGTTTTCGGCCGGTTACTCGCCGATTGTATCGGTCGCTGGCTGTGTAAAAGTTGATGTTGGCGCGGGCGTTGGCGCATGTTGCGCATCCCATGCGGCAACATCAATTTCATATTGCGCATACGCGTTGAAGAAATTGATGAAAATGCCATCAAGATCATTCAAACCGCTATACGCATATGTGCGAAAACCTTCCGATGTAACTGGCGCGAGCGCCAGAATTTCACGGGTTTTCTGTAGCGCCGCATTGCAGAATTCCGACTTCACCGTCGGTAGTGCAAAATAATTATACAGCTGGGTTGTCTGCGTGTCGCGAACGCGCAAACCGCTTCGGCCGCCATGCTCTTTCCGATATTGAGCATCCACGGCCTTGTTCACGCGCGACAGCGTATTTTTATAGCTGCCAAGCATCTGATTATAATTCCGCCCAATCTCGTCCCACGTGTAGCTGCGGCAGTTTAACGCAGCGACATTTAGAGCGATCCGGAAATTCCAGATATGTTCGTCGGTGCTAAGGCCCCGATTTGGGGTCACACGAACACCGTCAACGCCCAAGGGCGGCACCACTGTCGATGCTGCCGCGCCCCCAGGAGGAAGCGGGCGAACAGGCGCGGGCGGTGCAACTGCGGGCGGCGGCGTTACGACGGGCGGGGGCACAGGCTGACATGCCGCGGCTGCAAGCACGAAAACAATGCCTGCCAGTTTCTTATGTTGCGTTGCCATATGCGACTCTCCCGAAATTTCTTTATGTCCCTGGACGTTTCAAACAGCATGATGGTTCAAAAAGAAAGGGCTGATCGACCAATTCATGCAAAAAAAGGGCTGACAGTTTCCTGCCAGCCCCGTCTTTAACGTAACGTGAAGTGGTTTGATTAATCGCTGCTGCCCATAAAGCTGAGCAGGAACTGAAACATATTCACGAAATCCAGATATAAACCAAACGCACCCATGATGGCTGCCTTTCCGAGAAGGGCTGTGCCGCGCAACATGAAATATTCGCTCTTTATCCGCTGTGTATCATAGGCAGTGAGGCCAGCGAAAACCAGCACACCGATGGCGCTGATCACATAATGCAGCGTAGGTGACTGCAACCACCAGTTGATCAGGATTGCAACAAACACGCCTACAACCCCCATGAAAAGGAAGTTAAACCAGCCGGACAGGTTTTTCTTAGTCGTGTAACCCCAAAGGCTAAGAGAGAAAAATGCGATAGAAGTCGCAAAGAAGGTCTGGGCGATAGATTCCCCCGAAAAATACATAAATATGCGAGCTAATGATAGCCCCATAACTACCGCGAATGACCAGTAGAATACATGCAGTGCCGCTTCAGACATCTTGTGCAAACCAAACCAGGCAACGAGAATATAAGCTAGAGGAGCCAATGCGATAATCATGCCCATAGGGCCCGGATTCAAATATAGTTGCTGCGCGAATTCTGTGCGCGCAAAGAGCATCGCAACGATACCCGTCAGCAACACGCCCGATGCCATATAGTTATATACTTTCAGCATATGCGAGCGCAGGCCCGCATCAACCGCTACCGCATCGTCTGTGCGCGTCGCCGTTCCGAAACCGGTACGCTGCTGATTTTGTGGATCAAGCTGCTCAGCCATAACCAAATTCTCCTAGATACTATGCGGCACCATAGCCGCTTCCCGGCCAATATCGCGATTTTGGCATTCAAATTCAAGTAAAACCCGCATAGTTTACCAGTTGGTTTTTGACAAACGGCGCGCCAATGCGTCGGTCGCAGCGGTTACCTGTGCCCAGCACATCGCAAAATCACCGTCATTGCCATAATATGGATCGGCAACCGCTTGGCCTTCTGATCCAGGTAAATGGTCAAGCAAAAGCGATATTTCAGCCGGACCATCGCCGCCCATTGCGCGTAGATCGGCTAGATTGCTTTCATCCAGCGCGCAGATCAGATCATATTCCAGAAAATCGCGATTGGTGATTTGCCGCCCCTGCAGCTTGGAAATATCGGTATTGCCCAATTTCAAGGCGGCGGCCTGCGCCCGTGGGTCTGGCGGTTGACCAATATGCCAATCGCCCGTTCCGGCAGAATCTATCTCTAAAGTCAGCCCGTGCTTATCAGCAGCAATATGCATCGCGGCCTCCGCCATCGGAGACCGGCAAATGTTGCCGAGACATACGAATAAAATTGAATTCATGCGGGGCCGCTCCATCTTCGCTTGCTCTTTCTTAAATGCCTGCTTAACCCATGCAGTCGAGAGAGCAAATAATAACAGGGAAGCAATCAATGGCGAGCAATCCGGCAGCGACTGGAACAGGGCAGGCTTATGGCAGTGCCAGTTATCGCAACTATGTGCTTTTCACTTTGTTGCTTGCCTACACGCTAAATTTTATTGACCGGATTTTAATCGGCGTTTTGGCCGAACCGATTATCAATGAGTTTAATCTGAAAGACTGGCAATTTGGTATGCTGTCGGGGCTAGGCTTTGCCTTTATGTATACCTTGATGGGCATACCGATTGCCCGGCTCGCCGAAAAGGTCAACCGCGTAAAAATCATTGCGGCTGGTATCATCTTATGGTCGATAATGACCGCGCTGTGCGGCATTGCAGGCGGCTTTCTTTCGCTGTTGATATTCCGCGTCGGCGTTGGCGTCGGTGAAGCCTGCCTTACGCCGCCTGCTAACTCGATTATTGCCGACTATTTTCCGCCGCGTAGCCGCGCCCGCGCGCTTGCAATCTACGCCATGGGCGTGACGTTGGGCAGCGTGCTTGCTGCTGCATTTGGTGGTCCGATCGCCCAGGCATTTTCCTGGCGTGAGGCATTTATCATTCTGGGTGTGCCGGGCGTTTTCGTTGGCTTGCTGGTGCTTTTTTCAGTCAAGGAACCGCCCCGCGGTTATTCTGATCCGCCCGGCAGCGAAAAAGTTGAAGCGCTGGGTTTGAAGGCAACTATTGCAGATCTGGCTGGCAACAGAACCTATTGGATGAATATAATCGCGGCCACAATTGTTGCCTTTGTCGGTTATTCCTATTCAGCGTTTCAGGCATCTTTTTTCCAACGTGCATATGGTATGTCGCTTGCCGATGTTGCCACACAATTTCTCGTCCCGCTTGGCCTTGCGGCTGCGGCAGGAACCTTCCTTGGCGGCTTCCTGACGGAGAAATTGAGCGCGCGTTATAAAAACGTATTGGCATGGCTTCCCGGCTGGGCATTGATCTTATGCGTGCCATTTTACTGGTTTGGTGTGAGCAGCCCAAGCGCGAATGTTGCCTTTTCCTGCCTGATGGTCGGCGCCATCCTGCACTATTCCT
>CAKZNA010000019.1 GCA_937129355.1 uncultured Sphingomonadales bacterium
TCGACCTATGGCATGTTGATCACGCGCACCGATTGGGACGTTCCCAAACATGGCGGCATCACTTTTTTCATTTTCCCAATGAAACAGGATGGCGTTGAAATTCGCCCGATCAATCAGATTACGGGCGAAAGCGATTTCAACGAGATTTTCATAACCGAAGCCCGCGTTCCTGCCCGCTATATTGTCGGCGAGCTAAACGCAGGCTGGAAAGTATTGCAAACCGCACTTGCATACGAGCGTTTAATCATGGGCGAGGGCGCAACCGAACGGCGCGGTAAGGAAAAAAGCGCGCTACCGCCGCTTGTCGAACTTGCCAAACGGCATGGACAATTGGAAGATCCTGCGCTTCGCCAAAAAGTAGCGCAAGCCGTCGCATACCGCCAGCTAAACGCACTCAACATGAAACGCGCCAAGGCAGAGATTATCGCCAATGGCTCCTCCTCACTGATGTCGCTGGGGAAATTGGCAATGTCCCGTATCCAGCATGGCGAGGCGCGGGTGGCCTCCGAAATTTTGGGTGCGCAAAGCCTGCTAGACGGCGAAGATTTCTCCGATGCGGCGGAAATGAATTTCGATTCCGCCAAAGCCTATATGAACAGCATTGGCGGCGGCAGTGACCAGATCCAGCGCAACATTATCGCCGAGCGGATATTAGGCTTGCCGAGGGAATTTGAAATTGACCGGAATATCCCGTTCCGCGAAGTGAAGACGGGTTAAATACGGTAACTTCAGCTTAGCCGCGCAAACCAGATGACATGGCGCGGGCCTTTGCCATTTGTTCGCGCGGCGACGGTGACTTCGTCGACAGTAAATCCGGCGCGTTCAATGCGTTTGGCAAAAGCCTTATCCGGCGCGGCAGACCAAATTGCCAGCACTCCGCCGGGACGCAATGCGCGTTTGGCGGCCTGCAATCCGGCATTTGTGTAGAGCCCGTCATTGCCTTCGCGCACCAAACCATCGGGGCCATTGTCGACATCAAGCAAGATCGCATCATATTCAGCGTTGGCCTGACGGATGGCTTCGCCAACATCGCCCATGCGCAAGGATACGCGCGGATCATCAAGACATCCATCCGCCACGCTCGCCATCGGCCCATGCGCCCATTCGATGATTTCGGGAACGAGCTCCGCAACCGTCAATTTCGCCTTCGCACCCAGCTTCGCCAGCGCAGCGCGCAAGGTAAAGCCCATGCCATACCCGCCAATCAACAGATGCGGGGCCGCGCTATCGCCAAGGCGCTCAATCGTCATCTCTGCAAGCGCGATTTCGCTACCCTGCATCCGCGTGCTCATCAGCTCATTACGGTCCAGCACAATCATAAAATCATCGCCCCGGCTATACAGCCGAAGCTCCTCCCCGCCGGGAACCTGAGCAGTGCCAAGATGAATGCGGGGGGTCATTTCAGATGATAGGTCAGCGCCATGGCGATGCAATGTTTCACGGCATCCACCGGAATGTCGTCCTCAACATCAAACGTAACCGCGCGCTTGCCGTCAAATTTCAAGACGTCATCATAAAGCTCTTTATACCGCTCCACCAGATCGGTCTGGCAATTCACGTAAAAAGCATATTTCCTATCAGATTTCTGATGCCGGTTGATGCGGATCGTTGTGCCGGATTTTGTTGTGGATGGCAGATAGGCCGGCTCGCCCCATTTCAGCGTTTCTTCGATAGGACCGATGGCGGTATTTTCGGATGCTGTTTTGAGGATAAGAATGCGAAGGGCTGTTAGCCGTTTGGCCAAAGGCTCAGACAAACCGTCAAGAACTTGCTGCGTTTGAAGAGGTAATTTTACTGTCATTGTTCAATTGCCCCATCGCTGATGGTTTTCCATAAAATGAGATGGGTGCGAGCAGTCATTTGGCAAAATTCCTTATTTGGAAACGTCACACTCTTCTTGCCACAGCCTGATCCAGCTACTTGGCTGAAATAATGCGACTATAGCGAATAGAGCTTTTACATTTGATCGACAGGCCAAATCTATATCGCGATCAAACTCAAGAGATAGCTTGTTCGATCTAGCCCAATCGATGGTAAGCCAAACTTGGTGCAGGCCAGTAGAAACATCGAACTCAACGACTTGACCTTCCTTTATTTTGCCTAACTGATCGCCATCCAAAATTACCGAGTATGATCGAATCTTATCCGCGTAACGCGGTTCGCGCCGAATTCTCAATTTGGGCATATTTCCCTCCTGGGCAAACTCAATGCCCCACCGTTTCCCCACGCTGCAAACCACTCGCCGCAAGCTGCGCATCGATCTGCGCCATCAACCGTTCAAGTCCGGCCTCGCTCGATGCCTCCGCGCGCGCGACGAGCACGTCCTGCGTGTTACTCGCCCGCAATAGCCACCAGCCATCTTCGGTATTCACGCGGGCGCCATCGGTGTCATTCACCTCAGCGCCCTCCGCCTTCAACCGCTCCAGCACTTCGTCAATTACCGCAAACTTACGGGCTTCATCCACCTGAAAGCGCATTTCGGGCGTGTTGATCATCTCGGCCATCTCTGCGCGCATTTGCGTCACGCTTTTGCCCAGATTGGCGCTCGCGCGAATCAAACGCAAAGCGGCATAGATTGCATCGTCGAAACCATAATAGTCATGTTTGAAAAACACATGCCCGCTCATCTCGCCCGCCAGCGGAGAGCCTGTCTCCTTCATTTTGGACTTGATGAGCGAATGGCCGGTTTTCCACATGAGCGGCTCTCCGCCCAATTCGGACACGCGGTCATATAACGCCTGCGATGCCTTCACATCGGCGATAATCAAAGCGCCGGGCAGTTTTTTGAGCACATCTTCGGCATAGATTTGCAGCAATTGATCGCCCCAGATCACGTTGCCCTTCGCATCAATCGCGCCGATCCGGTCGCCATCGCCATCGAAAGCCACTCCGAAATCGAGGTTCTTTTCCGCGACAAGCGCCTTCAGATCGGCAAGCGTAGCCTCGTCGGTGGGATCGGGATGATGATTGGGAAACTGGCCATCCACATCCACATACAAAAGATGGTGCTGACCAGGCATCTTCTTAACCAGGCGCTCAATCACCGGTCCCGCCGCACCGTTGCCTGCGTCCCAGCCGATTTTAAAGGCGCAGGTCGGCAATCCTTCCAGGAGGCGATCGATATATTCATCCATTATGTCATAGGTAGACGAGCCAGCCGGGTTCGCGGTGCTATCCGCCCAATCCCCTGCCGCCGCAATCTCGCCCAGCTTCAGGATATCCGCGCCGAAAAAGGGGCGCCCCTGCATTACCATTTTGAAGCCGTTATAATTAAATACGACGACACTAAAGTATCCCTTACTACCCTCTCCGACTACTTCTGGAAAACCATCGACCCAACCGATCCAAAGGGACAATTCTGTGACAAAGGCGCCCCCTACAAAACCGCCATGTTTTATCAAAACGAAGAACAGAAAGCCGTCTTCGATAAGTCACTACAGAACGTCGAAGCAAACAAACCCTTCAGCGCAAAAATAGTCACCGAAATCCTTCCGGCCAAAACCTTCTATTCAGCAGAAGACTACCATCAGGATTATTACAAAAAGAACCCCATCCGCTACCGCTTCTACCGCAGTAGCTGCGGCCGAGACAACAAAATCGAAAGCCTATGGGGCGAAGTCGCCAGCAAGGCTTATCATTAAACAGTATCGAAAGCAGCGCTTTCACAAGCACCTACCGCGACACTGAATGAATACGATACTTGTCCCTTCCCCTTTCTCTTCCAAGGGGAAGGCCAGGATGGGGTTATTGCTCTGGTTTTATGGATTCCATTCTAATGCTTTGCATTCCTAACCTTTATTCCGCTCTGCTGAGCGTGTAACTTTTTGCTAGCGCCCAAAAAGTAACCAAAAATTCGCTTTAAGACCTTTAGCGTATTGTTTCCGTAGCACAGGACAGCTTTTGTACGTCGATCATTTAAGGAAGGTGTTTAGCGCCTTTTTAGATGGAGAGACATCATCAAACACGGCCTCAGAAACGTCA
>CAKZNA010000020.1 GCA_937129355.1 uncultured Sphingomonadales bacterium
TTCACTGCCACATTGTAGTCAGCCAGTTCTTTGCCGAGCGACTTGGTGAGGGCAATGACCCCCGCCTTGGAGGCGCTGTAGGCTGAGGCGTTTGGGTTGCCCTCCTTGCCGGCAATCGAAGCGATGTTGACGCGGACGGATTGCTACCCGTGGTATTGGTACTCCTACGGCGAAAAATGCTATGCCTTTGGCGTTGTCGAAGCGATCCCGCAGAACGAATTCGACGAACCCCCTGAGCCGGGAACAAGGTTGACATTGATCGACGGGAAGCTGTTTGGCGTCAACGGAACGGAGATGTGTACGATGGACGGCATCGCGCAGATCGAGAGACAAAACGGCGATGTCATTTGTGAGTTCATCGCCAAAGCACACAACGAGTTAGTGATGCACGCGGATTGAGTACCACTAACGGTTCGACCGATCTGCGGCGACCATCTGTTAAGCAATCCTTTGCAACTGATTTGGACCAACCACAAAACTAAAACCACCCGCACAGTTTCGCCGACATTGGTCCGGTCGGTTGTTGTGCATGCCCTAGAGGCTGATTCGATGCAGGTTTACATCACAAACGCAGACGGCTCGATGTTTATTCACGAACTTCGCGGCGTCGTTTTCGTCACATGGGTTGCGAAAGAACACAAAGAAAAAGCGTGCCCATTCCCAGCGAACAAAGCCGACCAATGGGTCAAACTGCTTTCTGAAATGACGGGCGTTGAGTGCAAGGCAACGACGCCTCGCCGCCCTGGTTTGCTGTAGGTCTGCACAACGGTTCGTCTGACCTGCGGCGATGTACCGTTCAGGATTCCTTAACTGTTCAATTTGGACCAACCACAAAACGAAACCCCACGCACGACTTCGCCGTCATTGGTTCAGACGGTTGTTGTGCGACTTTGAGGAACAACTCATGTTTGGCAAGCTCATTGGCGAGATAGTCGCCGCCCCAATTCGTGTTGCAAGTGCGGCCGCGAAGGTGACGGAAGTTGCCGTGGAAGCCGTCTGCGATGGCAAGACATCAAAGCCCAAGCGTAACGCAATGGACAAGGCGGCCGACACGGTTTCGGAAACGATCGAAGACACGCTGGAAGGTTAGCAACAGATGGGCTTTTCAATTGCCGGAGTGCTGTTTTCTGTTGCGGGACTGTTTGCAGTCCTAGCGGGCTACGGCGATGTGGGAATGAGTATGGTGCGGCTCTAAGCGCCGAACCAGCGGAATATTCCCGCCCCGTAACCACCGAAAAAATTATGCGCCCAGGTTGCCACCAGCCAGATCGCTATGCCAGCAATCCACGGTAATGCGCCGATGCTAAACAGCTTGCTCAAACGCGGCCAGTAGCTGGTGCGCGCCTGCCAGCCTTGCCATGCCATGCCCATATTGGCCGTTTTCTTGCCTTCCTGCGCCTTCGCGCCAACAAGCGCCAGAAAGACAATGCTGCCCACAAAAATCAATGAATCGGGCCGGGGCGCGACCAACATATGTGCGATGCCCCAAAGCGCGAATGACCACATCATCGGATGGCGCGTGACCAGGAACATACCGCGCGGTTTTTGCGCCGCCAGCTTTTCAGCACCCGGTGCGGGTAACGCGGGATTGCCGCCCATTGATCCGGAATAGAAAATCGCTGCCAGCAATGTCAGGAGCGATGCAACAATCCATACAGCATCTGTGGCTGCCCATAACGGCGCATCGCTGGGCGCAGCGCGAAAGGCGAATATCATCCAGATAAAGCTGGCCAGTGAAACGAGTGAATATACGCCCAGAAAACCGTTAGCGCCCAATGCCTTGACGAGCGGCGCACGCAAGGGATGGGACATCAGAAAATGGCTGCCTATGAAAACCGCACAAGCAAGCAATAGTCCCAAATATCCACCCACAACTTTCTCCTTGAAAAGCTAGGTCTTTGAAACGGTATCAACAGCTACCGATCATAAGCCTTTGGCAAATCGCCTTCTACTGGATTGCGATAACGCTCGCGCAGACGCGCTTGCCGGTTATCGAGCGATTGCTCCACGCCATCGATGAAAACGCGCGTGGGCGCGCTCGAAAGCTCCAGCGGATCACCGTCCCAAATGACAACATCACCGGCGCGCCCGGGCTTCAAGCTACCAAGACGGGCGCCCATGCCCATAATTTCGGCTGGCTTTGATGTGATCGCCGCAAATGCTTCATTCCAGGTCAGCCCCGTAGCACGCGGCACTCTATTCAGGCTCACCAGATTGCCCGCATATTGCACTGTGTAGCGCAGCTGATGGGCATCGCGGTCATTGATCATACCGATCGCCACATTGACGCCGGCATCTTTCATGCGGCCAATGTTGGACTGGGTTGCGCTCAATCTATCGAAATCCTCTGGCAAATCATTCAGCGCAGACGCGATAACCGGTAGCCCGGCTTTTCGGATGTCGCTCGCTACGCGCCAGCCTTCACTCGCGCCGACCAACACCATCTTGATCTTCGGATAGCTGCGTTTCAATTCGATCAGGCGCAATATGTCATTCGCGCCTTCGACATGGACAAGCAGCCGCGTCGCACCGCTCAAAACGGGCTGCAGTGCTTTTGCATCTTCTTTGCGCATCAGCTCATCATCAAATGCCGCGCGTCCGGCGGCATGATCGGCGGCTTCGCGTAAATAAGCGCGAAATTGCAAATGATTGGCCGAACGGCTTCCGCCCGAGCGACGCGCGCCGGTTGCACCGAATTCGACAAACTGGAACGCGCGCGCTTTTGTAACTGGGTTATTATCCGCACCCAGATCGGCAATCGCGCCTTGGCCAGCAAATATCTCGCCGCTTGATGAGGGAGCCACGACTGCGCGCGTTACACCTGCCGCACGGTTTACGGCAACGGAAGAACGAAAGGGATCGATTGACGGCGCGATATCGAGACCAGCGGAAAATTTGCTGCCCCGGGCGCTGGAATCGTTAGTGCTGGAAACCGCCCCGACCTCGACGAGACCGACGCGGCTGAAGCCTGCAAAAATGCCCGGCGTCACCCACTTGCCATTGGCATCGACGGTCCGCGCTCCTGCAGGAACCTTTACGCTGGCACCCGCCGCAACAACATTGCCGTTCCGAATAACCACTGTGCCGCCATCGATAGGATCACTGCCATCACCGATAACGACCTTACCACCCGTTATCGCAACAGTCTCGGCGGCAGCGGGCGTAGCGAATGCGATAGCCACGGCGGCGGAGAAAATAAGCTTCCTCATTTCACATCTCCTTCACCGGGCTGCCCAAGTTCAAAATCGCTAACGGGGCGGCGTTTCGGATCGGCGGCATCAAACATCAATGCGCCATCAATCCAAACTTTATCGGGCCGCGAATAGACCGATAGCGGGTTGCCATTCCAAAGAACCACATCCGCCATTTTTCCGGCTTTCAGGCTGCCGGTCATTTTGTCGATACCCATGGCCTTGGCAGGATTCAGCGTGATCCACTGGATCGCGGTTGCATCGGAAATTTCCAATCCCATCCGGCGGCCGTCTGCCAATGCTTTGGCGGCTTCCTGATTCAATCGTTGAATCTGGTTTTTGTCATCTGAATGGATGATCGTGCAAGCACCAGAATTTTGAACCATCGCCGCATTTTCCGGAATGGCGTCATAGGCCTCCATCTTAAAACCCCACCAATCGGCCCACATGGCCGAACATGCACCATGCGCTTTTAACAGATCGCCTATTTTGTAGCTTTCAACGGCATGGTGGAAAGCCGAAACCTTGTAACCAAACTCGTCGGCCATACCCATAACCTGCGCCATTTCGTCGGCGCGGTAACAATGGTTATGGACGAGAATATCGCCGTCCAGAACGCCTGCAAGCGTCTCCATGCCCAAATCGCGTTTAAAGCTTTTACCGCTATTGCGTTTCTTACGGTAATCCTGCGCCTTGATCCATGTCTGACGATTTACCGCTAGGTTGCCCATGCGGGTCGAAGGCATGCGCCCCTTGCGGCCATAAACCCGCTTCGGATTTTCGCCGCAAGCCATCTTGAAGCCGTACGGCGCGCCGGGGAATTTCATCCCCTGCACCGTGCGCGCATAGACATTCTTTAACGTCACCGCGCGACCGCCCATCAGGTTCGCCGAACCGGGAAGAATCTGCAAAGACGTAATTCCGCCATTGGCGAGCGCCCGGCTGAAACCCGGATCCTGCGGCCAGACGCTATGTTCGGCCCAGACTTCAGGGGTCGTTGGCGATGTCGCTTCATTGCCGTCGCTATGCGCAGCGACCGAGGGCGATGGGTAATCACCCAAATGCGAGTGGATGTCGATGATGCCCGGCGTTACATATTTGCCCGCGCCATTGATCGTATTGCCCACATCTGGCGGCATAGAGGTCGGCCCGCCGACCTCCTTAATCTTGCCATCCGCCATATGCACCCAGCCATTGTCTATCCGACCGCCAGCGCCATCAAAGATGGTCACGGGAATGATCACCGTTTCCTGTGCCGGATAGGCTTTATAGGTCGACGGAAAAGCAACCTTGGCCGGTTTGGCTTTTGCCGCTTTCGTTTTTGCGGCCTCGCTAGACGCACTCTTTGCGCCGCCTTCATCCGCGCCAGCCGCGCACGCCATTAGCCCGAGCGGCAGTGCCATCACCGCCGCCCAACGAAACCTAGATAGTCTCATGCTTATTCTCCGATTAGCTATGCGTTGCGGGATGCGTGCCGCCGGCCTGTGCTTCCGCAGCGCCAGTACCCTCCAGGTCATCCCCTACATTGTCGTCTTTTAACGTATCCAGATGCATCATCCGCTTGATCAACGGACTGATCACCATCACGCCGACGCCGACCCCTATGGCTACCCAGCCCACGGTTGAGTATACATCAAGGACAACAGCCTTTCCTGCCGTCTCGCCAACGCCCTCGCCGCCAGTCGCCGAAGCGATCAAGCCAGCTGCAAAGTTACCAGTTGCCGAAGCAAAGAACCACGTACCCATAATAAGTGACGCCATATGCGCAGGTGCGAGCCGGTTCATCGCGCTCAACCCAACTGGTGACAAGCAAAGTTCTCCTGTCGTGTGTAATAGATAGATTAGGAAGATCAAAATGACGGGAGTTCGCACATCAATACCAACACTCTTCGCACCCCAAACAAGAACCAAGAAACCAAGACCAACCTGCACTACTCCAAGACCAAATTTCAGCGGCGTGGACGGCTCGGTTCCCTTGCGCCCCATCACCGTCCACAGCGTCGCAAATACTGGCGCGAGAAGGATGATGTAAATGGCATTGATGGACTGGAATGTACTTGCCGGAACACCCGCACGATCAACATGGCGATCGGTAAACAGGTTCAGCGAAGAACCAGCTTGCTCAAACAAAGCCCAGAAAATGATCGATGTAAGGATAAGGAACAAAGCAGCAAAAATGCGGTCGCGCGCTTCAGAATCCAGCTTGGTTACTGCGGTGAAGATTACATAGAGAACCAGCGCTCCACCAAAGCCGCCTAAAACAAAACCAACAAGATCTTGAAACTGGATAGCTACCCAGCAAAGGCCAACCATCGCCAGACCGGCTATATACATCCACCATTCAAGCTTGATGCCAGCAACAGGCTGATTCAACTTCGCAGGGTCTTTTGGTTCACCGCGGCCTAGAAGCAGCGGCTTGCCCCACATGAACACTACTAGTCCGAGCAGCATGCCAATGCCGGCAAGGCCAAAGCCGTATTTCCAGCCATATGTTTCACCAATATAACCGCAAAGCAGCGAACCGATGGCTGCGCCCAAGTTAATGCCCATATAGAAAATGGTGTAAGCACCATCGCGGCGTACATCCGTGCGGGGATATAGCTGCCCGACAATCACAGAGATGTTCGCTTTGAGGAAACCAGAGC
>CAKZNA010000021.1 GCA_937129355.1 uncultured Sphingomonadales bacterium
TTACTTTGGTGCAGAACGCACGCGAGAAGAAACCGCAGCATCCGTGGCTGCTGAGAAGAAGGCGAGAGCCGCGGCCACAAAAGAGGACGCGGCTGCCGTCGAAGCAGCGGAGGCATTTAACGCCAATGTTGCAGCGGCGGGAAAGTCGCTCAACGCATTTATCGTGGAAACGCCCGAGTTGGCGATTGAGGCGGCTAAAAAGGTTGATGCGGATAAAGCTGCCGGTAAAGAGCTGGGTAAAATGGCGGGCGTGCCGATTGGGATGAAAGACCTGTTTTGCACCGAAGGCACGCAAACCACAGCGGGCAGCCATATTCTAGAAGGCTTCACGCCAGCCTATGAATCGACGGTTTCCGGCAATCTTTGGGCGGCGGGCGCGACGATGCTTGGTAAGCTCAACATGGATCAGTTCGCGATGGGCTCTTCCAATGAGACAAGCTATTTCGGCAATGTGATTTCGCCATGGCGCAGGGGCGAGGGCGATAATGCACCGCTTGCGCCGGGTGGTTCGTCTGGTGGTTCGTCGACCGCTGTTGCGGCGCGGCTATGTCCGGCGGCGACTGGCACAGACACTGGCGGTTCGATACGCCAACCCGCCGCTTTTACCGGCATAACGGGTATTAAACCAACCTACGGACGTTGCTCACGCTGGGGCGTAGTGGCGTTTGCCTCTTCGCTTGATCAGGCGGGGCCGATGGCGCATGATGTGCGCGATTGCGCCATTATGCTGGGGGCTATGGCCGGATTTGATCCAAAGGATTCCACCTCGCTTGATGCACCGGTTCCGGATTGGGAAGCTGCGCTGAATAGCGATATGAAGGGCAAGCGCGTTGGCATTGCCAAAGAATACCGGATGGATGGTACTGATCAGGATATCCTTAATAGCTGGGACAAGGGCATTGCGTGGTTAAAGGACGCAGGCGCGGAGATTGTCGATATCTCGCTGCCGCACACAAAATATGCGCTGCCAGCTTATTACATCATTGCACCTGCGGAGGCGTCGTCAAACCTCGCGCGTTATGACGGTGTGAAATACGGCCTACGCGATTTGCCCGATGGCGCAGGCTTGCAGGATATGTATGCCGCAACGCGCGCCGCCGGCTTTGGACCAGAGGTGAAACGCCGCGTGATGATCGGAACCTATGTGCTCAGCGCTGGTTTCTACGATGCCTATTATACGCAGGCACAAAAGGTGCGAACATTGATTGCGCGTGATTTTGAAAATGCTTGGGAACATTGCGATGTGATATTGGCGCCAACCGCACCGAGTGCGTCCTTTGCATTGGGCGAAAAAAGCGACGATCCGTTGGCCATGTATTTGAATGACGTGTTCGCGGTTCCCGCATCTATGGCGGGTTTGCCCGCAATGTCGGTTCCTGCCGGATTGAACAAGGACGGTTTGCCGCTTGGGCTTCAAGTGATTGGCAAGCCAATGGATGAGCAAGGCGTTTTGAATGCCGGTTTGGCGATTGAAGAACGCGCCGGGTTTTCGGCGCGAGCGGAGAAGTGGTGGTAGTATGACAAACTCAACTTACCGCGTATCTGGCGCAACTGGTGAATGGGAGGTCGTGATCGGCCTTGAGGTTCATGCGCAGATCACCTCCAATTCAAAGCTGTTCTCCGGCGCGGCTACCGACTTTGGCAATGAACCCAATACGCAAGTGTCGCTCGTCGATGCGGCTATGCCCGGGATGCTGCCCGTTCCGAACCAGGAATGCATACGTCAGGCGGTGCGTACCGGTCTTGCCATTGACGCGCAGATCAACAAATATTCGCGGTTTGACCGGAAGAATTATTTCTATGCTGATCTGCCGCAAGGCTATCAGATTTCTCAGCTTTATCACCCGATAGTGGGTGAGGGGATAATCGAGGTTCAACTCGACGAGAAAGACCCGGACAGCGAAACCAGCAAAATCGGTGTTGAGCGTATCCATATCGAGCAAGATGCCGGCAAGCTGATGCATGATCAGCATCCGACCATGAGCTACGTCGATTTGAACCGCTCGGGTGTTGCTCTGATGGAAATCGTATCGATGCCCGACATGCGATCGCCGGTAGAAGCAGGTGCTTATGTGAAGAAGCTCAGGTCTATTCTACGCTATGTCGGCAGCTGTGACGGCAACATGGAGCAAGGTTCCATGCGCGCAGACGTGAATGTCAGCGTGCGTAAACCTGGCGATGAGCTGGGTACGCGAACAGAAACGAAAAACGTAAACTCGATCCGCTTCCTGCAGCAGGTCATCGAATATGAAGCGCGGCGTCAGGTCGATTTGATCGAAGATGGCGGCGAGGTTGTTCAGGAAACCCGCCTGTTTGATGCGGAAAGGCAAGAAACGCGCTCTATGCGGTCGAAAGAGGATGCGCATGATTATCGCTATTTCCCTGATCCGGATTTGCTTCCGGTTGAACTGGAGGACGAATTTATCGAAGAATGCCGTGCGTCATTGCCCGAACTTCCCGATGCAAAGCGGGCGCGGTATGAAAATGACCTTGGCGTATCTGCCTATAACGCAGCAGTTCTGACGGCAGACAAGGAAACGGCCGATTGGTTTGAGGCGATGTTGGCCGAAGGTGCGAAGGCGAAAGCTGCTTCAAACTGGTTGCTTTCTGAATTGTTCGGCGCACTGAACAAACTTGATAAGACACTGGCCGAAAGCCCCGTCAATCCTGCGCAGGCGGCGGAATTGCTGGGCTTGGTCGATGATGGAACCATCTCGGGCAAGATCGCCAAGGATGTGTTCGAAATCATGCTCGAAAGCGAGCAGGGTGCTGCCGCCATTGTCGAAGAAAAGGGCCTGAAGCAGGAATCCGATACCGGAGCAATTGAGGCAGTGATCGCAGATGTCATTGCAGCGAATGGTGACAAGGTAGCTGAATATAAGGGCGGCAAAGACCGCCTCTTTGGCTTCTTCGTCGGACAAACGATGAAGGCGATGCAAGGCAAAGCAAACCCGCAAGTGGTGAATGAACTGCTCAAAAAAACCCTCGGCTAAAAGTTTAGGATTGTCGCGCCGCGGGAAATCGCCTAATTTCTCGGCATATGTCGGGAGTTTTATGAGAAAGTTGCTTTTCATCGCTGCGCTATTCAGTGTGGTAAGCCCTGCGCAGGCGCAATTTGATTTGTTTGGTGGCGACAATTCTCCACTCTATTCCAGCAAAGCTACGGCCACGAAGGATGGCTTTACCTTTCCGTCCACAGCGTCAGAAACTAAAATCGTCATTATTCGCCCCGATATTTTTGTCGGAGAACAATCCACAGGCGGCATCGATCGGTTAAACGCGAATTGGACCAAAACTGCCCGGGAATATCTTGCTGCCGAGACAAGCAAGCTTTTGATTTCGCAGGGCTTCGTGGTCAAAAACTTGCAGGATTTGGAAGATGGCGGCGATAGCCTTTTGGTCGAGTATCGAGCATTATTTAAGCTGGTTTCCAACGCCGCCATTCGCAACGATCTTTTCCCGGCTAAAGGCCTGCCCACCAAGAAGGGTAAGTTTAATTGGTCTTTGGGCAAGGGGGCTTCCAAATTAGGCGATCTCGGCGATGGTGGCGACTATGGCTTGTTTCTGTTTAGCCGCGATAGTTATGGGCTTCCTGGGCGCAAGGCGCTCGAAATTATCGGACTTGCGAAGGGGTTGGAAGCCAAGCCAACCCCGCATATGGGCTATGCCGGCTTGGTTGATCTGAAAACCGGGGATTTGGTTTGGTTGAATGTGAATGTCCGCCTTGGCGGCGATGTCCGTAAGCCCGATGGAGCAGCGACACGTATAGAAAAGCTATTGGCAAAATTCCCCAAAAGGTCGGGGGCGGCAAAATAGCATGCTGAAAAAGCTTCTTTCCGGCCTTTTGGCTCTTTCGCTTACCATTGCTCCGCACAGCGTTTTAAACTCTTCGGCAAAGATTGAAAACGCAGGCGCGGTTTTGCCATCTGCATTTGGTTATGAACCACAAGATGAGGATGAGCGCGGGCTTTGGTTGCAAATGGATGAGTTCGAGAAAAAGCTAAAGCACTCAAAATTACTGGTTAAAGATCCAAAGCTCAACGCATACATCCAAAGAGTGTTGTGCAAAACTGTTGGGCAAGAACGGTGCGCATCGACGCGCGTCTATATCATGCGAACGCCGTATTTTAACGCCAGCATGGCTCCCAATGGTATGATGATGGTTTGGTCGGGTCTGTTGTTGCGGGTAAGAAATGAGGCCGAACTAGCCAGCGTGTTGGGGCACGAATTTGGTCATTTCGAAAATCAACACAGCCTGCAATCTTTTCGTGACATCCGTGCGAAGACCGATGCAATGGCGTGGTTTTCGCTTGTGCCCGTGGTCGGCAGTCTGGCGCAATTCAGCCTGATGGGCTCGCTTTTCAAATTTAACCGCCAAATGGAACGCGAGGCGGATATGATCGCGCTGAATTACATGTCTAGCAACGGATATGATCCTAAAGCTGCGGCCACAATTTGGGAGCAGCTGCGCGGAGAAATGGACGCGACGGCCAAGGGGCGTAAGCAAAAGAGCCGCAAGGATATGAATGGCGGTTTCTTTGCTACTCACCCAAACAGTAAAGAGCGTATGGAATATCTGAAAGATGCAGCTGGTGATAAAGGGAATGCCGGTTTTCGTGATGGCGCCGCTGAATATCGTGCCGCGCTTAAAAAGTGGTGGCCGCGTCTGATTGATGACCAGATTAAATTGAACGATTTTGGCGCAACGGAATTTTTGTTGGAGCAGTTGGCTTCTAACGGATGGACAAGCGACCTTTTGTTCGCGCGCGGCGAACTATACCGGGCTCGCGGCCGATCGAATGATTTTGAAAAAGCTATAGGATTCTACCGGAAGGCAGCTGCCAAACGTGATGCAGCGCCGGAATGTTGGCGCGGACTTGGACTTGCTCTTATGCGTTCGGGAGCGGTCGATGAAGGAAAAGCGGCCTTACGCAAATATCTGAAACGCAAACCTGATGCAGACGATAGGGCGATGATCGGTGTGATGGCGAGAGCAAGCAAATGACGGCGCTAAGATTTTTCGGAACCGTAATTGTTGCTGTCTTGGCGTTTGGCCTCCTGTCACCTCCCGCCTCTGCGACTTGGAAAGTCATAGATGGTGGAAAGAAGGCCGATGTTGCTAAGGAAAAAATGTCCGTCACCCCAAAACAAGATTGGAACCGCTCATCCCAGCGGCCTTCCCCATATGGAGAGCTTTGGACGCTCGACGGATTTTCGCTGAATGAGCTAAGTTTTTTTGCGGCGATTCCCAGCGGCAAGGCAATATACTATAATTACCAAACCAAAAACCGGCCGCTTCCCAAATTCAAATCCAAAATGCTCCTTACTGACCTGGCTGAGTTATTTGAATCGACAAACCGAATTGTTCTGCAAACGTCGTTGTTTGATGTTAGTTCTGTGGAGCCAACCAAGCTAGCCGGACATGACGCGGTACGGTTTCAATATGAATATGCGGTCCAAGGCGATGAACTAAAGCGCAATGGAGAGGCTGTAGCCGCGATCATCAACGGTAAACTTTACTTGGTGAATTTCGTAGCGCCGGCTATCCATTATTTCGACAGAGACATCGTAAAAGTTCGCGCGTTGATTGATACAATCGAGATAGCCAACTAATCTGTGCGCTTACCTCTTGCCCTATAGCGGCTTTCGCGTTAGAGGCGCGCTTCGCTTGATTTAGACGGCAATATACGCGGGCGTGGCGGAATTGGTAGACGCGCCAGATTTAGGTTCTGGTATCTTCGGATGTGGGGGTTCAAGTCCCTTCGCCCGCACCATATTGCACTCGAGAATGATCGATCCGATTTGAATGATGTTTTGCGCATTCCTGCGCGACCGAAAAGAAATAGAGAAGTTTGAAATGCAGACTGTTGAAACGCAAAATGAAGGCCTGAAACGGGCATATAAGCTCACCATTACCGCTGCTGATGTAGAAGCGCGAATAGATGCTGAGGTAAAGAAAATTGCGCCGCAAGTGCAGATGCCAGGTTTTCGCCCGGGTAAGGTTCCGGCGAATCTCGTTCGGAAAATGCACAAAGATGCAATTCATCAGGATGCGTTGAATAATACTATCCAAGAAGGCGTTCAGGCGGCAATTGCAGATAATAATCTGCGGCCAGCAACGCAGCCGCATATTCATATGGCCGATGGCTATGAATTGGGCAAAGATGCCGATGTTGATTTCCATTTTGAAATCCTGCCCGCAATCGAAGCACCTTCTACCGACGGATTGAAGTTGGAACGCTTGCAGGTTGAAGCTTCAGAAGCGGAAGTTACCACAGCCGTCGAAAAATTTGCAGAGGGGCAGAAAAGCTTCGAAACAGCTGCAAAAAGCTATAAAGTTGCAGCTGGAGACCAAGCCATAATCGATTTTGTGGGTAAGGTTGATGGCGTAGCATTTGAAGGCGGTACCGGCGAAAGCATGGCCGTTGAAATTGGTTCCGGTCAGCTTATCCCAGGTTTCGAAGATCAGCTCATCGGAATGAAAGCCAATGATGAGCGTCAGATTAAAGTAACTTTCCCCGACGATTACAATGCCGAGAACCTGAAGGGTAAGGACGCCACTTTTGATATAGTTTGCGGCGAGGTTAAGAAGCCCGTTGAAACCAAAATTGACGATGCGCTTGCAACTTCGCTTGGCCTTGAAAGCCTAGACAAGCTTAACGAGCTTATGAAAGGGCAGGTTGAGCAGGAATTGAACGGCCTAACCCGGACACATATGAAGCGTCAGTTGCTCGATCAATTGGCAGCCGACCATGATTTTGAAGTTCCACCATCGATGGCCGATGCAGAATTTGAACAGATTTGGACGCAGCTGCAATCCGAAGCGCAAGGCGAAGACGATCCGGATGCAGCGCGCAAGGAAATGGAAGACGAGAAAGACGATTATCGCGATATCGCGGTCCGCCGTGTTCGTCTTGGCCTTTTGCTATCCGAAATCGGGCAAGCCAACGGTGTGGAAGTAAACCAGCAGGAAATGAATATGCTGGTTCAGCAAGCTGCCCAGCAGTATCGCCCTGAAGATCAGCAGAAATTTGTTGAATATCTGCAGGAAAACCCAATGGCAGCGGCACAGCTTCGTGCGCCGATGTTTGAAGACAAGGTCGTCGATTTCCTTCTTGAAAAAGCAAACATCACCGACAAGAAGGTGACAAAGGAAGAGCTGGAAGCCGCGATTGAGGCTGAGCCTGAAACGCCGAAGAAGTCCAAAAAGAGTGCGGCGAAGAAAAAACCTGCCGCAAAAAAGACTTCTGAGAAGAAGCCTGCAGCTAAGAAAGCACCAGCAAAGAAGGCTGAAACCAAAAAAGTTCCGGCAAAGAAAGCTGCCGCCAAGAAGCCTGCGGCCAAAAAAGCACCCGCCAAAAAGGCCGCCGCGAAGAAGAAGTAAGCGATATTACTATCAAACAAAAAAGGGCGTCCATTGGGCGCCCTTTTTTGTGGGAAAGTCTTAACACACTTGCGTTAGCTTGCTTTTTCGCTTGAAACTCGGAGCATCCAGTCCGATGTTGTGAGTCACTCACCATATCCAGTTAAAATTTGCGGAAGATTATCCATGATCAATGAAATGCCCATTCCTGAATCCCTTATCCCGGTAGTGATTGAACAATCAAACCGCGGAGAGCGCAGTTGGGACATTTTTTCCAGGCTGTTGCGTGAACGGATCATTTTCGTGACGGGGCAGGTCGAAGATAATATGGCCGCGGTCATTACTGCCCAGCTATTGTTCCTCGAATCAGACAATCCGAAAAAGGATATCTGGATGTATATCAATTCGCCGGGCGGCGTAGTGACCGCTGGTATGGCGATCCATGATACCATGCAGTATATTCGCCCCCGTGTAGGCACTGTTTGCATTGGACAAGCTGCATCAATGGGTAGTTTTCTTCTCGCTGCGGGTGAGCCGGGGATGCGCATTGCGCTATCGAACGCACGTATAATGGTGCATCAGCCGTCTGGCGGCGCACGCGGCATGGCATCGGATATCGAAATTCAAGCGAAAGAAATATTGCGTATCCGCACGCGCATGAATGACCTATACGCTCAATATACCGGCAAGCCCTTGAAAGAGATCGAAAAGGCTATGGACCGTGATACATTCCTTGAATCGGACGAAGCCAAGGCTTTCGGTCTGGTTGATGAAGTATTCGACAAGCGCCCTGCTGCTTCGAAGGATGACAAAAACGACAGCTAACCGCGTTTAATGCGTTAGGTGTTTATCCACCATATTTGCAAAGCTGATGCCAACAGGGTTTACGCTATTGCCAAATAGTTTCGTGCCGATAGGATGGCATATTATTTTTGAATGCGGATGACTCGCGTGGGTCTAGTTCGCGGAGACTGGGGTTTTTATGACGAAGCTTAGCGGCTCGGACAGCAAATCGACGCTTTACTGCTCATTCTGCGGCAAATCGCAACATGAGGTGCGTAAGCTTATTGCCGGACCAACGGTTTTCATCTGTGATGAATGCGTGGAGCTTTGCAACGACATTATCCGCGAAGAAAGCAAGGGCAGCATGTCCGGACGGAAAGAAGGCGAAGTGCCTTCTCCGCAGGAAATTTGTGAGGTTCTGGATGATTATGTGATTGGTCAAGCGCGTGCAAAGCGCGTTCTATCCGTTGCCGTTCACAACCATTATAAGCGCTTGAACCATGCTGCTAAAAATCAGGATGTGGAACTCGCAAAATCCAATATCCTGCTGGTTGGCCCTACGGGTTGCGGCAAAACACTGCTCGCACAGACGCTTGCCAAAACATTCGATGTTCCATTCACAATGGCTGACGCGACAACGCTTACCGAAGCAGGTTATGTTGGTGAAGATGTTGAAAATATTATTCTAAAATTGCTGCAAGCATCGGACTATAATGTTGAGAAAGCGCAGCGCGGCATTGTCTATATTGACGAGATTGACAAGATTACCCGCAAAGCCGAGAACCCATCTATTACCCGTGATGTGAGCGGTGAGGGTGTTCAACAGGCGCTACTGAAGTTGATGGAGGGCACGACTGCTTCCGTCCCACCGCAAGGTGGCCGTAAGCATCCTCAACAGGAATTTCTGCAGGTTGATACAACAAACATTCTCTTCATCTGTGGCGGCGCTTTTGCTGGTTTGGAAAGAGTCATCAGTGACCGTCTCGAGGGCAAATCGATTGGCTTTGGGGCGCATGTAACAGATCCCGATGAACGGAAAACGGGCGAAGTCCTCAAGCAGCTTGAACCAGAAGATTTACTGAAGTTCGGTTTGATTCCAGAATTTGTCGGGCGTCTGCCCGTTACGGCCACGCTAGAAGACCTTGATATTGATGCGTTGGTTAAAATTCTATCCGAGCCGAAGAACGCTTTGGTCAAACAATATCGCAAGCTGTTCGATATGGAGAATATCGGCCTGACATTTACCGACGATGCGCTGGAAGCCGTTGCCAAGAAGGCGATTGCGCGCAAAACTGGCGCGCGCGGACTTCGATCGATACTCGAGGCTATCTTGCTCGACACTATGTTCGATCTACCAACGTTGGATGATGTCAGCGAATTCGTGATCGACAAGGATGTGATCGAGGGTAAAAAGGACCCAGTCAAAGTTATCGAGACGAAGAAGAAGGCGAAGAAGGAAAACGCTGCCTGATTTGACCGTGTGCTGTTGCTAGGCTGCAACAGTGGCGAGGCAAAATTCGGAAATTGTTAGATATCCACCGACAGTTGCATGATGCAACTGGCCTCACGTCTGCCGATTCGCTAACGCGCCTGTCACAGAGTCGTTTCTATTGTCATTTCAATGCAACAATAAGCAGGCAATAGGGGCGTGAAAGCCAATATGGCGAACGTCGATGGATTATTTCCGCTAAACTCTCGGCGCAAGACCTCCCAAAGCGGAAAATAGGGGTATCCAAATGCAAATTCGTTATTTCCTTGCGGCTAGCGCAGCAGCTATTTCGGCAACAGCCATTTTGCCAGGCAGCGCGATGGCACAGCAAATTACATCAGGCATTGAAGGATCAGTATCTGATGCCGATGGCAATCCGGTTTCTGGCGCGACAGTCAAGATCACGGATACACGCTCCGGTTCTACCCGGACCCTAAATACTTCTGCAGACGGCTCTTTCCGCGCAGGCAACTTGGTAACTGGGGGTCCCTACGAAATTACTGCCACCGCTAGTGGTTTTGAAGGTCAGACCGTTGAAAATGTTACAATTAATCTTCAAGGCAATACTCGTTTTGCGTTTAACCTGTCATCCGGTGCGGACGAAGACGTGATTGTGGTTACAGGCGCGCGCGCGAATGTGACGCAGCTTGCCGTTGGACCGGGAACATCTTTTGGCGCAGAGACATTGGAAGGGTTTCCTTCGATATCACGTGATGTGCGCGACATTATTCGTATCGACCCGCGTGTCAGCCTTGATCGCGCCAACGAAGTCGACCGAATTTCCTGCCTTGGCGGCAATGATCGTTCCAACACATTTACGGTTGATGGTATCGTGCAAGCTGACGTTTTTGGTTTGAACGGTACGCCATTTGCTTCACGTAATTCTCTGCCGCTACCATTTGATGCTGTCCGTGAAACATCGGTCGAATTTGCACCATTTGATGTTGAATATTCCGACTTTACCGGTTGTGCCGTCAATGTTGTTACCAAGTCCGGCCAGAACAAATTTCACGGTTCGGCATTCTTCACTTATGCGAGTGACAGCCTTAGAGGGGATCGCGCTGGATCGCAGGATTCAGTGGTGGCGCCGTTTAAAGAGAAGCGCTGGGGTGCAACACTTTCGGGCCCGATTATTCCTGACCGCCTATTCTTCTTTGCTGGCTACGAAGAAACTGACCTTGGCAATGCCAATGAATTCGGACCAGCTGGCAGCGGATTTGCCAATGAAGCAAATTTTGTAACGCAGGCACAATTTGACGAATTCGCCGATATTGCCCAAACAGTGTATGGTGTTGACGTTGGCGGCTATCCAACGAATCTGGCGGAATCAAGTGTTCGCTATTTCGGCCGTCTCGATGCGTATCTTACCGAAGATCAACGGCTTGAGGCGACTTACCAACGTCTAGAAGAGACAAACGTCGAATCCGATACTGGCGGGCAAGAGCTTACTGGTTTGAATAGCTTCGAGGATGAAGGTACTATCTCGGACTATTATTCGCTTCGCCTATATTCAAACTGGACCGACAAGATTTCCACTGAAATTCGCCTGTCCCGCGCCGAAGTAGGGGATGTTCAAGGGCCAGTTGGTGGCGGTGAAGCGCAATCGGGTAATCCGATACCGCGATTCACAGTCGGCGTGACTCCGGTGGCCGGACAGACTACCCAAAATGGTCGGTTGTCCACAGGACCAGGTATATTCCGTTCGGCAAACCAGTTGGATTCAAAAGTTGATCAAGCGCGCTTTGTGATGAAAGTTGATGCTGGCGACCACAACTTCAAATTCGGCGCAGAGTTGAATGACTTGGAAATCTTCAATCTGTTTGCGATCAACGCAACCGGAACCATCTTTTTCCGCAATTTGACAGATTTCCGCAATGGCGATGTTGCCAGCGGAGGGTTCTCAAGCGTGTTTGCTAGCGCCGATGACTTGGTGGGTGGTGGACTTGGCGGCGCGACGATCGCTGCAACACCATCGGGAGACATTAATGAGGCGGCAGCGCGTTTTGGCCGGCAAATATATTCATTTTATGCGCAGGATGAGTGGCAGGCGACAGACCGGTTGAATCTCACAGCCGGTATTCGTATTCAGCTATATGATGGTGATGCCCCGAGGGCCAACCCATCCTTCCTGCAACGTTTTGGATTCACTAACAGCAATCCATTCAGCAAGCTTGATCCAGCGATTTTGCCGCGTTTCGCCGCGACATATAATTTCGATGATGATGGTTTCTTGAGCGGAAGTTCATTGACTGCTGGCGTGGGTATATTCTCCGGGGGCGATCCAATCGTCTTCTTCTCCAACGCATTCTCCAACAACGGGTTCTCGTCCGCAAATGGTGATACATTCAGCGGAAACTGCGCAGCTTTGACCAACCCAGATGGGAGTTTCAACATACTAACGGGCGGTCAATTTAATGGTTTCCCACAATGCGCAATTCAGGCCGGTTCTGATCGTGCCGCTGTCGGCGGTGCTGACGTTCAATCAACTGATCCTAATCTCGAACTGCCAACCGTCACGCGCGCAAATGTTGGCTTCTCTTCGACGATTGGAACGGAAAGCGGCTTTTTCTCAGGCTGGAATGTGAACCTCGACTATATCTATTCACGGTTCAACAACCCGCTTAATTTTGTTGACCTTGTTCAGGTTCCTGACGTTCGAACCGGCGTGAACGGGTTTACCACGGATGGCCGACCAATTTATGCGGCAATCGATCCATTGCGAGCGGGCTGTAATGCCCAATTGCAAGGCACCGGGGGAACACCACCAACTTATACCGGTGTTACCGCAGCCTGCTTCGGCACACGTTTGGATGACTTCATCCAGCTTACTAATGGCCGTGCTTATGACAGCCACGTGGCTTCGCTTGGTCTTTCGAAACGCTTCGGCAGCGGTGTGATCACTGATGATGGTTCCGTGAATGTCAGTTTTGGTTATGCGTTCACCGATTCAAATAACTACCGGAATGTTGGTGGCTCGGCGGCTACATCCAACTTTGATGTTACCGCAGCGTTTGATCGTCAAAACCCGGCGACATCAACTTCGAACTTTGAAACAAAGCACAATATCACCTTTGCAACTAACTTCACGGAACGGTTCTTCGGAGACTATAAAACCAAACTTGGCTTCTTTTTCTCCGCACGATCGGGCCGTCCATACAGTCTGACTTTCGATGGCGGCAGCGTGTTTAACGACAGGTCGTCAGGAACGGACAATGCATTGCTTTATGTACCATCAGGAATCACTGACCCCAATGTATCACCTTTGTCAGACGGCGCTGCTGTTACTTCATTGATCAATTACGTGAATGCATCGGGTTGTAAGTTTACCGCTGGTCAATCAATTCGCCGTAACACTTGCAAGAATGACTGGGTTTTCGATCTCGACCTTCGTTTGAGCCAGGAAATTCCGGGTCCTGCCAGCTTCTTTGGCGTAGATGACAAGATTGAGTTATTTGCAGACTTTGACAACTTCCTGAACTTTGTTGACGCAGATTGGAATGTTTTCCGCAACCGCGGCGGGCTGGTTGACGTTGTCGATGGCGGTGTGGATGCGCAGGGGCGCTATATCATCAGCGGATTTAACCCTGATGATACCAACAATACCGGTTTCTCGTCTTCTGTATGGCGGATCCAGTTGGGTGTGCGCTACAGCTTCTAATTGAGCTTAAATCTTCTCGGAAAAGGCGCTGGAGTAAACTCCGGCGCCTTTTCTTTGCATGTCTAATAGCCCAAAATGCAGACATCCAACCGATCACGCTTCACCACATTGATCCGCGCGGCTATGCTATTGCCATGTCGGCGCGTGAATCCCTTCGGGTTGTTGACACTACGTTTTTTGGGAAGGGGAAGGGCAGCTGCCAATCGAGCTGCCTGTGTGCGTGTCAGGCTTTTGGCTGATTTTTTGAAATAGCGCTGAGCGCCTGCTTCCACGCCGTAGGTGCCAATGCCGGTTTCGGCGACATTCAAATATGCCTCCATGATCCGGCGCTTGTTCCAGATATTCTCGATCAAGAATGTGAAATAGGCTTCCAACCCTTTGCGAAAATAGCCGCCGCCTTGCCATAGGAACACATTTTTTGCCGTTTGTTGGCTGATGGTGGAACCACCGCGAATGCGGCCGCCTTCGGCATTTCGTTTGATCGCTGTTTCGATGGCTTCGCGGTCAAAACCATTATGCACGCAAAATTTACTATCCTCGGCCGCCATGATCGCGCGCACCAAATTCGGCGACACGTCATCGATCGAGACCCATTCCCGCTTGTCACCATTGTCATCGAGCAACATGGTCGCCGTAATCGGCACGGGTGTGAAGCTATATATGACCGTCAACCCGACACTGAGCAGTATGAAAAATATAGAAAATTTGAAGAAAAACCGGAAAAGACGGGCGGGTAGGGAGCGGTTTGTATCTGTCATGAAACAGAGTTACTACGCGCCTTACCGCCCGTCATCCGATTTTTACATCGCTGGAATAAGCTTCCGTTCGCCGGCAAGCCGTAACATGGCTTTCTGCAGCTTTTCGAACGCGCGCACTTCGATTTGGCGAATGCGCTCACGGCTTACTTCATAAACCTGACTAAGCTCTTCGAGCGTTTTTGGGTCGTCGCTAAGACGCCGTTCGGCCAGAATATGCTTCTCGCGGTCATTAAGCCCATCCATCGCTTCGGTCAGCATGTCATGGCGAATATCGCTTTCTTGTGCGTCGGCGACGGCTTTGTCCTGCAATGGTTCATCATCAACGAGCCAATCCTGCCATTGGCCTTCGCCATCTTCATTCATGGGTACGTTGAGCGAAGTATCGCCGCCTTTTGACATCCGGCGGTTCATCGAAACAACTTCGGTTTCGGTCACGCCCAGATCATGCGAGATTTTCGCCACATCATCAGGCTTCAAATCGCCATCTTCAAACGCTTCGAGGTTGTTCTTCATCCGGCGAAGGTTGAAAAACAGCTTCTTCTGCGCTGCTGTGGTACCAATTTTAACAAGGCTCCAGCTGCGCAGGATAAACTCCTGCATTGATGCTCGGATCCACCACATGGCATAGGTCGCAAGCCGGAAGCCGCGCTCCGGATCGAATTTCTTTACGCCTTGCATAAGGCCGATATTGCCTTCGGAAATCAATTCCGTAACGGGCAGGCCATAGCCGCGATATTTCATCGCTATCTTCGCAACGAGGCGCAGATGGGATGTGACCAGCTGTTCGGCTGCTTTTGAATCTTCATGTTCTTGATAACGCTTGGAAAGCATATATTCTTGCTCTGGCGTCAACAGCGGGAATTTCTTAATCTCCGCCATATATTGGTTAAGGCTGGCATCCCCCCCTAGGGCTGGAATGGTAGCTGGAACATTCTTGTCAGACATGTTTCTTTCTTCCTTCTTGTTGTGACATTTCCCGCCGAGCCTCATCAAGCACCCATTGGCGAAATATCGGTTGGGTAATCTTATACACTCATCTCGCTTAACAGTTCCTGCATATCGGCAGGAAGGTTACACTCAAACTGCATTTTTTTACCGCTAATAGGATGAATAAACCCTAGAAACGCGGCATGCAAGGCCTGACGATCGAATTTAGACTGATTTGGTCCAATATAAACAGGCTTTTGTCGATTAGCATAAACGGGATCGCCAATAAGTGCGTGGCCGATATGCGCCATATGGACACGAACTTGGTGTGTTCTGCCGGTTTCCAGTGTGCAGCTGATCTGTGCGGCTCCATTTAATTGCTTTTCCAAGCGGTAATGCGTGACAGCGTGTTTGCCTTGACCATCCGGAAGGACCGCCATCTTTTTGCGATCATGCGGCGAGCGACCAATTTGCGTAGTTATTTTGCCAGCGGGGGGGGCGGGGATGCCCTTCACGATGGCAATATAGCGCCGTTCGATGTCATGCGCCGCAAACAGCTTAGCGAGGCCGTCATGTGCCTTGTCGCTCTTTGCTACGGCCAGCAGACCAGACGTATCGCGATCTATGCGGTGCACGATGCCGGGGCGTTCAACGCCGCCAATACCAGAAAGTCTTCCTTTACAATGGTGTAGGAGCGCATTGACCAACGTTCCATCATGATGACCTGCCGATGGATGCACGACCATTCCAGCTGCCTTATTGACGATCAGGAGATCATCGTCCTCATAAACGATATCAATTTCTATATTTTGGGGCTCTGCTTTGTCTGAGCGTACCGGCGGAATGGAAATCTCAAATTGAGCTCCGGCAAATTTTCGGCTTGAAAGCTGCTTCACAACCTTTCCGGAAACTCGCACCATGCCTTCTTCGGCAAGCGCCTGAATACGGGCCCGGGAAAGATCAGGCAATGCGTCGCTTAATGCGCGATCCAGCCTGCCTTCGCCCACTTTCCCGGTAAGTATGGAATTTGCCCCTGACATTGCGTAGATGTGGGGAATGGCATTGCGCATATCAAGTGAGATATCTCGTCAATTGAAGGTTTGGGCTGATGAGGCTGATCCAAACGAATGTTGCGGTTTAATATTTGGTGATGAAAGCTCTGTACAAAATGTTGAATTAACACGAAACATGTCAGCTTCACCTGCAACAAATTTTGAGATTGATCCTGAACGGCTGATAGCGGCAGAAAAACTGAATAGATCTGGCGAAAAATGCCTACTCGGCTATTTTCACTCACACCCAAATGGTACAGCCATTCCGTCGCAAACAGATGCAGCAATGGCTACCTGCGATGGCCGGTTTTGGCTGATTATCGCTGCCGGCCAAATTACCGCTTGGGAGCTGTCAACGGATTCCAAATTTCTGGAACAGGAACTTGTTTTTGAATAGTGCTATTCAGACGCTTGATAAACGGTACGTCAACGTCCAATAGCATTCACAAATGCCGCGTTTGAATGGAAAACAAATCTATGTCCGAAGCTAAAACCGATTTGGCAGCTCTACTATGTTCCAAGCTTTGCCATGATCTACTGAGCCCGGTTGGGGCGATGAATAACGGCCTTGAGCTGCTAGCAGATGAAACCGATCCAGAAATGCAAAAGCGTTGTATGGATTTGCTGGCAGACAGTGCCCGGTCTGCCGCGGATAAGCTCAAATTCTTCCGCCTGGCTTTTGGCGCAGCGGGCGGCTTTGGTAGCGAGGTTGATCCAGAAGAGGCGCACGCCGTGATTGCCCCGCTTGTGACCGCGAGCGGTCGGACGGAGCTGGAATGGTCAATTCCTGCGGGGATTTTGCCAAAAAGAGCCGTCAAAATACTGCTCAATCTGGTGCTAATCGCAAATGATGCTTTGGTGCGCGGCGGAAAATTGTCGGTCGGTGCGGAAAATAGAGGAGCCGAGCAAGAAATCGTCATTCGCGCAAATGGCCCAAAAATTGTTTTGGATGCGGCGGTGCGGTCGGCGCTTAACGGGGATCTGCGTGAAGCAGACTTGGATTCCCGTACCGCGCCGGGCTGGATGGTAAGAGATCTTGCCAGTGAAGCAGGCGGCACGGTTCAGATTGCTGAACCCGATGGAGAGCAGTTGATTATTGGCGCGTTGATTAAGCATTAGGTGCCTAACGCCAGCGCGGCCTTTTTTTTCTATTACCGGCTAGCATTGGCAAAAGCGAAAATGTCGCTTATCGCGATCAAATGATCTGGACGCCTTCCCCCAATTTCGGCGAGCGCAAGCTACCCGTTTCCATGCTGGTCTTGCATTATACGGGCATGAAAGATGGTCCATCGGCTATCGACTGGCTTGCGAACCCCAAAAGCGGTGTTTCTGCGCATTATGTTGTCGCCGAGGATGGCCAGGTTATATATATGGTTCGCGAAGAGCAGCGCGCTCATCATGCCGGAGTCTCGCATTGGCGCGGCGTTACCGACGTGAACAGCGCGAGCATCGGAATCGAGATTATCAATCCGGGGCATGAATGGGGATATCGCCCATTTCCAAAGGAACAGATGGATGCTGTCATACTTTTGGTAGCCGAAATTTCGCGAACCTATTCCATCGAGCCGCGCAACGTGGTTGGACACAGCGATATTGCGCCCGCGAGAAAAGAGGATCCGGGGGAATTATTTGACTGGGCAAGCCTTGCGAAATTGGGCTTAGCAGTGGCCCGGCCGAACAAAGGCTTGGTCGATCCGGGTTGGAGCGATGCATCCTTTTTGCTCGCGCTTGGTCGCTATGGCTATGACATTGAAGAGGGCAGGCCAGCGGTAGTTGCTTTCCAGCGCCGCTTCAGGCCCGAAAATATTGACGGAACGGTTGATGGCGAATGTCGCGCGATATTGTGGAGCTTGTTGTTGGAATATGAAGGCGGGCCTGCTATCGGTTGATCC
>CAKZNA010000022.1 GCA_937129355.1 uncultured Sphingomonadales bacterium
TGAGAATTTGTGAGGCGAAGGTCACATTAAATTTATGCTTCTTTCCAATAGCGGCGCTTGATCAGACGCGCGAAAAACCATGCCACTATTGGAGCAAAAACGATCATGCCAATTTGAGCCATCATGACAAATGCACCAGCAATTTCTCCCGCACATGATAAATCATGAACACCATTTTGTTCGATACATACACCTATCTGGACTTGCGTGTAATAATACCAAACGGCCGGAATAGCGGCAACGAAAGCGGCAATGATTAAAAACACTTGCCAGGGCTTTTGAATAATTGTGGATTTTACGAAATAAATAACAAATGGCAGAGCCACGAGCGCCAAAATAGTATCTACGATCAAAATGATCAGTATCACCAATCCTATCGTTACAGCCAAATCCATAGCGCATCTCCTCGGTTAAGCTGTGCTGATTATTCGCAATAATCTGAAGAAATGCAAATCAAATCACCCCATTCCGGCACCGCATCTTCGTTCATCGGCACCATAAAGCGTTTCTTGTTGGGGCGTTCAATCTCGATAATATCGCCAGCACCAAAATTATGGACGGCCACGCATTCGCCGAGCGCTTCGCCATCGGTCGATACGCAGGGCAAACCGGCTAAATCACTAAAATAATATTCGCCTTCTTCCAAAGGCGGTAAATCTTCGCGGGTGATGGTGAGCACCGTGCTGCGCAAGGCTTCGGCACCATTGCGGTCGGTCACCTCGGCAAAGCGCGCGATTGCACCGCCCTTATGCGGGCGCGCATTTTTCAGCGTTAGTTTGCCGTCATTGAATGTCTTGTGTTTTTTTAAGCTGGCCACATCATCGGTGAACAGCTTTAATCGGACCTCACCAGTCACGCCATGCGCGCCCGAAACGGCGGCAAGCGTGACGGTGTTGTCTTTTGGCAAGGCTTAGCCTTCAGCCTTTTCGTCGGCATCATCTGCCTTAGCTTCTTCAGCAGGCTTTTCTTCAGCAGCAGGAGCCTCTTCTTTGGCTTCTTCTGCAGGAACAGCTTCCTCAGCGGCAGGCTCTTCGGCCTTAGCTTCTTCGGCTGGCGCTTCTTCTTTCGGAGCTTCGGCAGCAGCTTTTGCTTCTTCTTCAGCAGCCTTTTTGGCTTCTTCTGCTTCGGCAGCTTTGCTAGCTTTTTCTTCTACGCGTTCCTTGGCTTTCTCGCCTGGCTCACCCTTATTCGGGTTGTTGCGCGCTTTGCGCTCCTGAAGGCCAGCGGCATCAAGGAAACGAAGCACACGGTCAGAAGGCTTGGCACCAACCGACAACCAGTATTTCGCGCGATCCGTGTCGAGCTTCACGCGCTCGTCACTGTCTTTAGCGAGCAGCGGGTTATAGCTGCCGATCCGCTCGATATATTTACCGTCGCGGGGGCGGCGTTCATCCGCAACAACGATCCGGTAGTAAGGGCGTTTTTTTGAACCACCCCGTGAAAGACGCATAGCCAAAGCCATAATTGATATTACCTTTCTGAATTAAACTTCTAAAATTAAATTACTTTTTCTTATTCAATAAATTCGCAAGATCGGGTGGAATACCTCCTGCACCGCCTGGCATTCCGGATGATCCCGGCGGTAATCCGCCAATCGCATCCATCGCGCCGCCCATATCGCCGCCGCCTTTGCCAAACATGGCGGCCAGCCCTTTCAGGCCGCCCATCTTCTTGATCCGCTTCATCGCACTGCCCATTTCCTTGTGCATTTTGATGAGCTTATTCACATCCTGAACCGTTGTACCGGAACCTTTGGCGATGCGGATTTTGCGTTTCGCGTTGAGCAGTGCAGGTTTCTCGCGCTCTTTTGGCGTCATGGAGCCAATGATTGCATCCATGCGAAGCAGGACTTTATCATCTGCGCCAGCAGCCATTGCCGCTTTCGCCTTCTTCATGCCCGGCATCATGCCTGCCAACGCACCCAATCCGCCCATTTTCGTCATCTGCCGGAATTGCGTACGCAGGTCGTTCATATCGAACTGGCCTTTGGCCATCTTCGCGGCAAGCTTGTCAGCTTCGTCTTTCTCGACAATTTCCGACGCACGCTCGACCAAGCCGACGACATCGCCCATCCCGAGGATGCGGCCAGCGACACGTTCCGGATTAAACAGTTCAATCGCGTCGAGTTTCTCGCCAACGCCAGCAAATTTAATCGGCTTGCCCGTGACTGCACGCATCGAAAGCGCCGCACCGCCGCGTGCATCGCCATCCATGCGGGTAAGAACAACGCCGGTTAGATCAACCTGCTCACCGAAATTTTCGGCAACATTCACCGCATCCTGCCCGGTCAGCGAGTCTACAACAAGCAGCATTTCTGCAGGGTTTGCGACTTTTGCAACTGACTGCATTTCCTGCATCAGTTGCTGGTCGACATTTAACCGACCTGCGGTATCAAGCATAAGCACGTCGAAGCTTTGAAGCTTGGCCGCCTGCATCGCGCGTTTGGCGATTTCAACGGGCTGCTGCCCTTCTACAATCGGTAATGTCGCAACATCAATCTGCGTACCAAGTATCGCAAGCTGTTCTTGCGCCGCTGGACGGTTGACGTCGAGCGAGGCCATCAAGACCTTCTTATTTTCTTTCGCCTTGAGCAATTTGGCAATTTTGGCGGTCGTCGTGGTTTTACCCGAACCCTGCAGGCCAACCATCATGATGATAGCTGGCGGCGCGACCGAAAGATCAAGCTCGCTTGCTTCTGCACCAAGCATTTCGACAAGGCCGTCATTGACGATTTTAACGACTTGCTGGCCCGGCGTAATCGATTTGAGAACTTCTTGACCGACAGCTTTTTCAGTCAAGCCTTCTACAAATTTTCGAACAACCGGAAGCGCCACATCTGCTTCAAGGAGCGCGACACGAACTTCGCGCATCGCTTCACGGACATCAGATTCGTTTAATGCGCCGCGACCGCGCAAGCGGTCGAAGACCCCGCCCAACCGATCACTTAGCTTATCAAACATATGATATCCTTACAAAAACACTCTGAACGAAGAAAACGCCGGTGGGCGAAACCTCGCCAACCAGCGTGGAACTTGCGTTCTACTATTTCCTTATTTCGCCGCGTCCCTAGTCCAGATTGTCGGTCTTATCAATGCGTAATATTCGATAAATCGTCCGAAGCCCTAAGCCCCTGAATAGAGGCTAACCGCAATATTAATGAAATTTTGACCAATCCGGATGCATAGCCGCATGCTGAAGGGTGCAATAATGACTATGGACCAACAAACGCCAATCGAAGACAAAGCGGAAAAGCCAGCAACAGGCGAGCCTAAAAAGTCGAGATCCTATATCTATGGGGCGTCGATGGTTTTGGCCGTCTGCATGTTCGTTTATATCGGCGGAACAGTCGGTACGGACATGGTCCGTCAATATATTGGCAACAGTAAGGGCGCTGATCAGGTTATGGTCACCGCCCTTATGCTCAACATTGCGCTTATCCTCTTGATCTGGCGCCGCACGACCGAATTGAGCGGTGAAGTAGATGTCTATCGCAAAGCCGAGGTTCGCGCCCAGCATCTCGCAATTACCGATCCGCTGACTAATCTATACAATCGCCGCGCTATCAAAGAAAAAACGACCGAGCTTAGCGCTCGCGCTGCGAAACGCGGCAAGTCGGTTGCCTTTTTGATGATCGATCTGGATGGCTTCAAGAAAATCAACGATTTATACGGCCATGATACCGGTGATCAGCTGCTCCGCGAAGCGGCAGACCGTATGCGCGAAGTTGTTCCGCCAAGCTCGATTGTTGCCCGCCTTGGCGGAGACGAATTTGGCGTTTGCATGGTATTCGAGCCTGAATACCCCGAAACGGTCGACCGGGTAGCAGAAGATATTGTAGAAATTTTGGCCCGTCCGGTAACAATTGCCGACATGGATCAGACAGTCACAGGCTCCATCGGCATCAGCCGCCCTGAATTTGATTGCGATTCTATCGATCAGCTTATCCGCCGGGCCGACATCGCTCTTTATGCCGCCAAAAAGAACGGCCGCAACGGGTTCAGCTGGTTTGAAAGCGGCATGGAGACAGAGCTTCGCACGCGCAACACGCTGGAAGCAGATATTCGTGCAGCCATTCCGAACGACGAATTTGTCCCCTATTTCGAAAAGCAAATCGATTTGGGCACTGGAGAATTGCTTGGCTTTGAAATGCTTGCGCGGTGGGTTTCCCCTACCCGCGGTTTAATCCCGCCGGACGAGTTCATTCCTGTGGCCGAAGAAACTGGCATGATTGGCGATCTATCGATGGCTATCATCCGCAAAGCACTTCTAGAAGCGAAAACATGGGATGCGAAACTGACCGTATCGGTGAATATCTCGCCCGTTCAGCTAAAAGACCCTTGGCTTGCGCAGAAGCTTGTGAAGCTTCTTGTTGAAACTGGTTTTCCGGCAAATAGGCTTGAAGTAGAAATCACCGAAAGCTCATTGTTCAAAAACTTGAGCCTCGCACAATCCATCGTGGGAAGTTTGAAAAACCAAGGTATCCAAATCGCACTGGATGATTTTGGAACCGGGTATAGTTCGCTTGCTCATTTGCGCGCACTTCCCTTTGATCGCATCAAGATTGATCGCAGCTTTGTTTCATCAATGCTCGACAATGCTGAAAGCAGCGCAATTGTGAACGCTATTGCGGGCCTAGGTGCAAGCTTGGCTGTTCCGATTACCGCTGAGGGTATCGAGGACGAAAGCGTCATCGCCAAACTTCATGAGATTGGGTGTTCAAAAGGCCAAGGTTGGCATTATGGACAGCCCATGTCGATTGAACAGACGCGGCGTGCGCTTGCCGATGAAGGTCTTTTGCTCAAAAGTGGAAAGTCTCACAAAATCGAAGGCGAAACCAAGTCCCCCCAAAAAACATCGGGCGAAACTTTTGTAGAAGAGCAAAAAGCCGCCGGATAACTGGCATGCCATTATAGGGCCAAAATTCTGGACTTAAGAAGGCCTGCAGCCTAGAGCGCCGCTGTATGGCTGACATTGAATTTCACAAGATGCACGGATTGGGCAACGATTTCGTTGTGCTGGACGGTCGTGCGCATCCAATTGAGATTACGCCAGCGCGTGCCGCCGCAATTGCCAACCGCCGAACAGGCATCGGTTGCGATCAACTTATTTTGCTCGAAAGCTCCGAAATAGCTGATTTGAAAATGCGGATATTCAACGCTGATGGTAGCGAAGTCGAAGCCTGCGGCAATGCGTCCCGCTGCGTCGTGAGCCTTATGGCAAAAGACATATCGATCGAGACATCGGGCGGTGTCATCACGGGGCAGCTGTCCGACGGCCAGGTCACCATGGATATGGGGCAACCGCGGTTTGAATGGAATCAGATACCGCTGGATTACGCGATGGATACCTCCGCAATGCCGCTTGCATGGGAAGAATTGGCAAATCCCGCGGCCGTGAATGTCGGCAATCCACATGCCGTTTTTCTTGTTGATGATAGCTCGGCAGCCGATCTGCAACGACTGGGGCCGATAATAGAGAATGATGTGGTTTTTCCAGAACGGGTAAATGTAAATGTCGCGGACATTGCATCTGGTGAGATCAATCTGCGTGTCTGGGAGCGCGGGGTAGGCCTAACGAAGGCTTGCGGAACTGGTGCGTGCGCGACGGCAGTGGTTTTGATTGCCGCAAAAAAGGTAACCTCTCCTGTCACAGTGAATCTCCCGGGCGGAAGTTTGCAGATACAATGGAAAAGCGGCGGCAATATCCAAATGACTGGCGATGCAGCGCATGTTTTCACGGGTACAGCTGACCTGGAAACGTTCGGATGAACAAAGTTGCCAGCAACAGTGCAGAGTTTATCACCATGGGCTGCCGTCTAAACCTGGCAGAAAGCAACGCGCTTGAACAACAATTGGGCGATACGGAAAATCTGGTCATCGTGAATAGTTGCGCTGTGACCAACGAAGCGGTTAGACAGACACGTCAAGCAATACGTAAAGCGCGGCGAGCAAACTGCGACGCGCATATTGTCGTTACCGGATGCGCAGCTCAGGTTGATCCGGATAGCTTTTCGCAAATGCCGGAGGTTTCGGCTGTGATCGGCAATGCAGAAAAGCAGCGCCCTTCTTTATTTTTGCCGACGCAGAATGATCCATTCGTCGTTTCCGACATCATGGCGGTCAAAGAAACGGCACCACAGCTTGTTTCCGCCTTTGCTGGGAAATCGCGCGCATTTGTCGAAATCCAGAATGGCTGCGACCATCGCTGCACTTTTTGCATTATCCCATATGGCCGCGGCAATAGTCGCTCGGTTCCATCTGGAATGGTCGTGGAACATATCAACAAGCTGGTCGACGAGGGGTATCAGGAGATTGTGCTGACCGGGGTCGATGTGACAAGCTATGGCCATGACCTGCCCGGCAAGCCAAACCTTGGCCAGTTGGTGGAGCGGATCATGAAGCATGTTCCTACCCTACCCCGCCTTCGGCTCTCATCCATCGATGGTGTTGAAATTGATGAACGCCTGTTCGATCTGCTCACTGGCGAAAAACGCGTCATGCCGCATGTGCATCTTTCACTGCAGTCCGGTGACAACATGATCTTGAAGCGCATGAAAAGACGCCACAGCCGCGAACTGGCAGTAGAACTTGTCCAGAAAATGAAGGCAAAGCGGCCTGAAATAGCGATTGGCGCCGATATCATTGCTGGCTTTCCAACTGAAACTAAAGCCATGTTTGAAAACAGCGCTAAACTGATCGAAGAATGCGAAATCGTTCACGGTCACATCTTTCCCTACTCGCCGAAAGAAGGCACACCTGCCGCCAATATGCCGCAAGTCGATGGGCGCTTGATCAAAGAGCGTGGTAAGCTTTTGAGAAATGCCGTGGCCAGTCAATTTGCACGCTGGCAAAAAAACCTAGTTGGATGCAGGCAATCCTTCTTGGCGGAAAAAGGCGGGATGCGCGGACACACGGAAAATTTCGCTTATGTGCATCTGGACAAGCCGATTGCCGAAGGCCAAATAGCAGATGTAGAAATCACCGGGTTGGACGATGGCCAGCTCCACGCGAAAGTAATCCCATGAGCGACAAACCGCGCTGGAAAGACAGGCTGTTCGGCGGCCTAAAAAAATCATCCGGGAAGCTAAAGGGCAATTTAGCGGGGCTCGTTACCAAGGCCAAGCTGGATGAAGAAGCGCTTGATGATATCGAAGAGGCGCTAATCGTGTCAGATTTGGGGCCAGCTATGGCAGCGCAAATTCGCGAAAAGATAGCCTCCGGACGCTACGATAAAGGCATTGATGAAGAGGGCATCAGGCAGATAATCGAAGACGAGATCGCCGAAGTGCTCGAGCCAGTTGCGGTTCCTTTGGAAATTGAAGCTTTTCCGCGCCCACAGGTTATCCTAGTGATTGGCGTGAATGGATCGGGCAAAACAACTACGATCGCAAAGTTGGCGCATTGGTTCACAGAAATCGACTATGGTGTCATGCTCGCCGCCGGCGATACTTTCCGCGCTGCCGCTATCGGACAGTTGAAAGTCTGGGCAGAACGCATCGGCGTTCCGATCATTTCGGGCAAAGAAGGCGGCGATGCTGCAGGAATTGTCTTTGACGGCGTAAAAAAATGCACTGAAGAAGGCACTGATGTCCTGATCGTCGATACTGCAGGCCGCCTGCAGAACCGAACAGAGTTAATGGATGAACTCGCGAAAATTCGCCGTGTGCTCGGGAGATTGAACCCTGAAGCACCGCATAACGTGTTGCTCGTTCTTGATGCGACGACGGGACAAAATGCACTCTCTCAAATCGAGGTGTTCAAGGAAGTGGCCAATGTTACCGGCCTGATTATGACAAAGCTCGATGGCAGCGCGCGCGGCGGCATATTGGTCGCGGCCGCAAAACAATTTGGGATGCCTATCCATGCCATTGGAGTGGGCGAAACGATGGAAGATCTGCGCCCGTTCAACGCCCGCGACTTTGCGCGCGCGATTACCGGCGGTGAAGCATGAGCGAAGAACTGCCTGAAAAAACAGCGCCAAAGGGCCTAGGCTTTGCGCTAGACTTTGGTCCTTTGTTGATTTTCTTTCTCACCAATCATTTTGCTTCATCGGAAAGCGACCCAACTCGCGGTCCCTTGGTAGGCACCGCCGTCTTCATGGTCGCTATCATCGCGGCTATCATCATATCGAAAATCAAACTTGGCAAAGTCAGCGTGATGATGTGGGTATCGGCGGTCTTGGTCGTTGGGTTTGGCGGAATTACGTTATTTCTGGGTGATCCGGTATATATTCAGATCAAGCCAACGATTATCTATTTGCTATTTTCGGCAATTTTGTTTGGCGGCTTGCTTCGCGGCAAAGCGCTGCTGCGCTATTTGCTGGAATATGCTTTTGAAGGGGTTTCCGATGTTGGATGGAAAAAGCTCTCGCGAAACTGGGCATTTTTCTTTCTGGCGATGGCGGGACTTAACGAGGTTATTCGTCAGGCGTTTGACTTCAACACATGGCTAACATTGAAAGTTTGGGGCGTCACAGCGCTCTCATTCCTATTCACGATGGCACAAATCCCCATGCTCACGCGGCATGGATTGAAGCTGGTCGATGAGGAAAATGAGAGCGCAAACAATTAGAGGCAGACAATCGCCTGCCCCTAACTAACAACTCAGCATATCAGAGCGTTTAGCCAGCCTGATCGGCGCGATCGGCGCCTTTGCCATCTAAATTCTGCGCAACGAAATCCCAATCAATCGCATTCTTCAATATCGCTTCGGCATAGCCGGGCCGTGCGTTGCGATAGTCGATGTAATAGGCATGCTCCCACACATCGAGAATTAGAAGCGGCGTATGGCCATGGGCGAGCGGGCAGTCAGCGTCGTGATAAGATGTCACCACCAGCTTATCACCATCCAGATTGAGCGAAGCCCAACCACTACCAAAATGACCAACCGCTTCGGCCTTTAGCGTATCACAAAGTGCATCGGTTGATCCAAACTGATCATTGATCATTTCGGCTAACTTGCCTGACGGCGCTTTCTTTTCAGGGGTCAGGCATAGCCAGTAAAAACTATGGTTCCAGATTTGGCCAACCTGATTGAACAGACCGCCTTTGGAAGATTTAATCAGTTCTACAAGCGACTTGCCTTGTAGAGATGTATCGGCGGCGACAAGATCATTGGCCTTTCCGACATAGGCATTGTGATGCTTCCCATGATGGTAGTCAAAAGTCTCGGCAGAAATCAGGTCACCAAAAGCGTCTTTCGCGTAAGGAAGTTCGGGCAGAATAAATGGCATAAATTGGTCCTATCAGATTCAAATCAAACAACTCCCTCTCCCACCTCTTTCATTAAAGCCGCAATATCAATCTGCAAGGCTTCTTCCGAGCAAATTTCTTTTGGCAATCCCCGACAAGATGTATAGCGTTAGATATAGAGAGAGATTACAAACTGCCTAGGAGGGGAAGAATGGCAAAGTTTTTTGGAAATTTGAATGCCGTGGTGATTGCCGGTCTGGTTTTGACAGTCGCGGTGATGTTTGGGTTGCATGGCGACGGACTGACCGCAAATTCGGTGGCGCGTTGGGCGCATCTATTCTTTGGCGTTTTGTGGATTGGCCTACTTTACTATTTCAATTTTGTGCAAGTGCCGCAAATGCCGAAAATTGCTGACGAGCATAAACCTGCGGTAAGCAAACATATCGCGCCATCCGCGCTGTTCTATTTTCGTTGGGCTGCGGCTTTTACGGTGTTGACCGGTCTAATCGTCGCGCATCTGAGCGGTTATCTGCACGATGCGTTAATGCTTAAAGGTAGCTATCGTATGATCGGCGTCGGCATGTGGGTCGCCATAGTTATGGCAGCAAATGTCTGGTTCATTATCTGGCCAAACCAGAAGAAGGTCCTAGGTATCGTAGAGGCATCTGCCGAAGCAAAAGCCGCCGCAGGGAAAATGGCAATGATGGCATCACGCACGAATACGCTGCTGTCGCTACCCATGTTCTACACGATGATCAGCGCCAATCACGGCTAAGCCGATTAGCAATTTTGAAGATTAAGGGCGGCTTCGGTCGCCCTTTTTTTTATCCAAGAAGGTTATGCTTCTTCAGGCAATGTCTTAGCTGATCATAGCTAAGGCTAAGCGCTTTGGCGGTTTGGCGTTGATTATACCGGCAACGAGCCAGCGCTTGCTCCAACACAGCCTTTTCATAATGTTCGGTGGCAGCTTTAAAATCTGAAATTTCGCTACCCGGGTCCGTCACAGTAGACAGATTTGTAGAAAAAGCGCTTGGAGCTTCCTCTGCCTTTTCTGAAGCCTGAGGGGCAGCTGGCTTCGCGGATTCCCACGGGCTTTCAAACGGGTCAAATTGGACATAGTCAACTGGCTGACCAAAATCATCCCAGCGATATACCGCTCGCTCCACAACGTTGCGCAACTCGCGGACATTACCCGGCCACTGATGCGCCTCCATTGCTGCGGCAGCCACAGGCCCGATTCCAGGCCATTCCTCCCAACCGAGCTCGCTGGCCATGCGCCGACCAAAATAATCGGCCAGCACTTCTATATCGCCCTCGCGAACGCGAAGTGGGGGCAGAGTCACAACTTCGAAGCAAAGTCTGTCCAATAAATCAGCCCTAAATATTCCCTTTTCGGCCATAATCGGAAGGTTTTCATTGGTTGCACCAACTATCCGGACATCAACGCTTATCGGGCGTGAAGAGCCTATTCGCGTAACCTCGCCATATTCAACGGCCCTCAGCAGCCGTTCTTGTGCGGCCATCGACAAAGTGCCCAGTTCGTCGAGAAATAGCGTGCCTTTGTCGGCTTCTTCAAACCTTCCTACACGCGATTTGGTAGCGCCTGTGAAAGCACCCGCTTCGTGGCCGAACAATTCAGCCTCGATCAGCGTTTCGGGAAGAGCCGCGCAGTTCATGGTAACAAGCGGCTCGCCCCAACGTTCGGACAGACGGTGAAGGCGTTCCGCAATGAGCTCCTTACCCGTCCCGCGCTCGCCCACGACGAGCACCGGACGCCGCATAGGAGCAGCGCGGCTGGCGCGTTCAACAGCGTCTAGAAAGGCCCCGGATTGGCCGATAAATTGGTTCTTTTGCTCCATTTCCCCAACCTATAGTGAAAATTCCCAATGGTTGGCAATAGGCACCAACTAGGTTTTTTGCCATTTGACTACATGTCATTGTTTGTAAATGGAAAAATCAGTTTGGCACACGCCTAGCTTTGTTATGAACGAGACGAAGTGAACAATACCAAACGGTGCCGGAACAATCATTGGCACCCTGCAGGAAGGAACCAAAGATGTTGCCAACGCCGATTGCAGCGCCAAGCATGCCGAGGCAAGCGAGGCCA
>CAKZNA010000023.1 GCA_937129355.1 uncultured Sphingomonadales bacterium
CAAATGGGTTGTGACATTAAACATCGCGCGGTCAAATGCATAGAGATGTTCTGATACTTCCTCGACCATCAAAATATGTCCGGAAAGGTCGGGCATTATTGGCGTCCCGGTCATTATCGCCAATGTCATCAGATTGAACGCGGCATATTTTTGGCCGGCCTGCATATGCGGCTCAAGCGCGCCTGCATCGCGGTGCACCAACCAATCCAGCGCTCGCCTGACCGCTGCTTCGCCGCCTTCTCGCCGGATGTCGGTGGGCATAGGGCCGTGAACCGGAAAGCCGATGCCTGTCTTGTAAAGCGCACCGAGCAAATTTCCGCCATCGCTATACCCCATATATATCTTGTCGCGCGCCGTGTCGCCAAGGTGGCCGACCACATACTCCGCAATACGAGCAGCGCCATATCCGCCGCGCGCAAACCAAATGGCATCTATGCTCTCGTCATTCGCCATTTCGATGAAGGCATTCTGGCGTGTCTGATCGCTGCCCGCAAAATGGCCATCCTCGACAAAGCATTGGTCATGAAAGATGAGCTCCGCCGATGGATGGCTTTCTGCGGCCAGCGCAGTCACTTTGGCGGCGTCATCCTGTGTGAAAGGCGTAGAGGGCGCACAGATTCCGATTTTCATCACGACTCCCAATAGTAATCGTCATTCCGGCGAAAGCCGGAATCTCCCGCCGCATGAGATTCCGGCTTTCGCCGGAATGACGCCTCGGGGGCATTGCAAAAACTTTCTGTAGTCAATAGGCGCAGAGCATGACGAAAAACAATTCCTATTTCTTTTGCGGTATTGGCGGGTCGGGCATGTTGCCGCTTGCCACCATATTGGCCGAGCAAGGTGCGCAGGTGGCGGGGTCAGACCGTGCGCTTGATCAGGGGCGGCTGGCTGCAAAATTTGAATCTTTGCGTTCCAAAGGTATGGAGTTATTTGCGCAAGACGGTAGCGGGTTGACGAGCGGCGATCAGGTACTGGTTGCTTCTGCTGCGGTAGAAGACACCGTACCCGACGTTAGCCAAGCAAATAAACTTGGTTGCAAACGGGTGACGCGCGCTGAATTGTTGGCTGAATTGTTCAATGGCTGCCCGCGCAGTGTTGCGATTGGCGGGACCAGCGGAAAATCCACCGTCACCGGTATGATCGGATGGATAGCTGCTGAAGCTGGCCGCGACCCGACCATCATGAATGGCGCGGTGATGAAGAATTTCGCGGGCGATGATGCCCCCTTCGCCAGCAGCCGTGTCGGGTCAGGCGGGCTGTTTGTTTCCGAAGTTGATGAAAGCGATGGATCGATTGCGCTATTTGAGCCCGAAGTCGCGGTGCTCAACAATATCAGCCTCGATCATAAAAGCCTTGAAGAACTCCGCCAGCTATTCGGGGATTTTGCAGAAGTAGCAAAGCGCGCGGTCTATAACGCCGATGATAATGAAACGCGGCTATTGATGGCGGGATTGTCGCTGCCGGATGCGATCAGTTTCGGCATGGAGGATGGCGCAGATTTCCGCGCGACGCATGTGGTGGAGGCACCGCATTCGATTCGTTTCAATCTGGTGGCGCGAGGGCAAAGCTGGCAAGTTGGCCTGCAAGTTCCCGGCAAGCATAATGTCATGAATGCGCTGGCGGCATTGGCGGCGGCGGATGCGCTGGGCATTGCGCTATCCGATGCGGTTCCGGCGATTGAAAGCTTCAACGGACTTGCAAGACGCTTCGACATAGTCGGCACGGCAAATGACATCACTGTGATTGACGATTTCGGTCATAACCCCGATAAAATCGCCGCGACACTTAACACCATGCGCGCCTTTCCCGGCCGCATTATCGCGTTTTTCCAACCGCACGGCTACGGACCGCTGAAAGTAATGGGGCAGGAACTGGCCGAGACTTTCGCCGAAATCCTCGACCCCGAAGACCGCGTGATCCTGTGCGACCCGGTCTATTATGGCGGCACCACCGACCGCAGCATCGGCAGCGAAAGCGTCGTCGCCGCGATCAATGATGTAGGCGGCATGGCCGAGCATATCGCGTCACGCGAAGATTGCGGGAAGGCGATTGCGGAGCTGGCAAAGGCGGGCGACCGGATTGTCGTGATGGGTGCGCGGGATGATACGCTGCGCAGTTTTGCGGCGGGGGTTTTGGAGCAAATTTCAAAAGGTGATAGGCAATTGTTACCTAACTAGTCGGCGGCTTTGGCTGGGCTGTTCTGGCGGTTCTCCTTTTCCGTTCAATAAACCACAGCGGTAGGTACGGCCAAAGTGTAAAAATCGCGATGAAAGCGATTGAAAAACCATCGCTAAACCCTGATCGCCTCGACCATAGATCTATGGATGCAAATATATCCGCGAAGAACGTTATCGTTGAAAACGGCCAAAGTATAATCGCTGTAATGATGAAATTCAGCATGCTCGCCGATACTATTCTGCCGTCTGGTATTTCCCTTGGCTTTTTCCCAAACAATCTATCCGAAAGAAGGCAGAAGCCATAGCCGCCAAAAACTATAATGGCTAGGATTGGCAATATCCCCAGAATCGTAAGCGCCTTGCCAATGAACGGCGAAACATATGGAGCGAAAGATATGGCTGCCGAACTTATACTCCAGATCAAAAAGGCTATCACAGCCAAACTAGCCACGGCAGCAAATAGCCATTTTGTGGATTTTAGTATAATCACCTGATTTACGACAATTACATAAGCTATGACAATTCCTACAGCGATTTGAATGGCTAAAATCATATAGTATCCCCTCATTCCCGATAATAGCAAAAGCGCGTTGCTTCTGAAACCAGTTTAGAGTCGATTGGCCAGCGATGCTCGGAGGTGGTCTTACCCCTTGCATTCCTACCCCTCTTCCCCTATCCGCCTCGCTTCCCGATAGGGAATCACAGAAAGCCGGAGGGGCGTGTCTGCATTGTGCGGCGTCAGCGATCGGTAACAGAAGGTAAGTGCCATGGCTCAATATGAGCATATATTTTTGGCGCGTCAGGACCTGTCACAGGCCCAAGTAGACGCGCTGGCGGAAGCCGCCACCAAAATCGTCGAAGATAATAAGGGCAAGGTTGTAAAGACCGAAACCTGGGGTCTTCGTACGCTAGCCTATAAAATTCAGAAAAACCGCAAGGCGCATTATGTCATGCTGGATATTGACGCACCAGGCGACACAGTTGCCGAGCTGGAACGTCAGACCCGCATGAATGAAGATGTGCTGCGTTACATGACCATCCGTGTTGAAGAACATGAAGCCGGTCCATCGGTAATGATGCGCAAAAACGAACGTTCTGACCGTGGACCACGCGGCAATGACCGCGGCCGCGGCCGTGATGGAGGGAATTGATCATGGGTAAGCCATTTTTCCGTCGCCGTAAGGGTTGCCCTTTTTCAGGCAAAGACGCACCGAAGATTGATTATAAAGATGTACGCCTGCTTCAGGGTTACATTTCCGAACGCGGCAAGATTGTGCCTTCGCGCATCACTTCCGTTTCCGCAAAGAAGCAACGCGAGCTGGGTCAGGCGATTAAACGCGCCCGCCATCTCGGCCTGCTTCCCTATATTGTACGTTAAGGGAGAAGAGACATGGATATCATACTTCTCGAACGTGTAGAGAAACTGGGTGCTATCGGTGACGTTGTTACCGTGAAAGACGGCTATGCCCGTAATTTCCTGCTGCCCAATAAAAAAGCCCTTCGCGCCAATGCAGCGAACAAGAAGGTTTTTGAAGCCAACCGTGCGAAGATCGAAGCAGATAATGCCGATCGCCGTAAGGATGCCGAGAAAGCGTCTGGTAGTGTTGAAGGCAAGCAGATCGTTCTGATCCGTGCGGCGTCAAACACTGGCCAGCTATATGGCTCGGTTACGGTGCGCGACATCGTCGAAGGCCTGAATGAACAGGGTGCCGACGTTACCAAGAAAATGATCATTCTGGAACGTCCGATCAAGGAATTGGGCGTTGTTGATGTGAAGGTTGTTCTGCATCCGGAAGTTTCCGTGAATGTCGAAGTCAACGTGGCACGTAGCGACGATGAAGCCGAATTGCAGAAAGACGGCGTCAACGTGATTGACCAGATGTTCGAAGATGAGCAGGCTGAAATCGCAGCTGAACAGATTGATGCGGCTGTGGAAGCAGAAGTTGCTTCTGACGAAGCGGATGAGGCGGAAAAAGAACGCCTTGCCAAGCTTCAAGAAGATTCTGAAGAAGCACGCGCGGCAGAAGCAGACGGCGAAGGCCTGTCAGCTGAACCAAAAGAAGAAGGCGATAGCGAAGAAAGCTAACGCACCATTCGAATATCAAGAATTTGGGGCCGGCCGAGACAGCAGAATAGAAGCTGTCTTTTCCGGCCCTTTTCTTTTATCCAAGTGGGATGAATATGGCGACCTGGCAACAGCATTTTTCAAAAACGGCAGAGATATTTCCGTTTATGCTAGATGTTGCGAGCGACCAGTTGATGCTGATCCGGCTCACCGAGGAGGAGTATTCCGCGGCGAGTTTTCTGGACGAGAGGTTGCTGCAAGGCGGTGCAGAAAAATATGTGGCTAGCTGGTCTGAACTAACGGCGCTAGAGCCAGCCCAAAGTCGCCCGGTAGATTTTATCTTTCATATCGGACATGTCGGCTCAACATTGATTTCACGGCTGCTGGGCGAAGCGCAGGGTGTATTTGCGCTGCGCGAGCCATTGTTGCTTCGAAGCTTGGCTGATATCGAACGAACGGATCGTTTCGATAGCTACAAAACACATGTTCTAAACTGGTTGTCGAGAAGCTTTCGCGCGGAAGATCGGGCGATGATCAAGGCGACCAGTTTTGTAAACCAAATCGCTTCAGAATTGATCGATGATCAAAGCCGGGCGCTGTTCTTATATGTTCCATTGCAGGATTATATGGAAACAATTTTGGCTGGGGAGTCTTCCCGGCAGGAAGTGTTACAGATGGGGGATAGCAGGCTCGATAGGTTGAACCACCTGTTGCCCAAACCACTTAAAATCGGTGCAAACAACCCGCCGTGCCAGACGATTGCAGTAAGCTGGCTGTGTGAAATGGCGAGTTTGTGTGAAGCGCAGAGGCAAAGAGCAGGCGCGAAAATTATGTGGGTAAATTTCAGCGAGTTTTTGGCGCAGCCAGATGCAGGATGGTCCAAAATACTTGCCCATTTCGAACTGAAAATGACAGCCAGCGATTGCAGCGACCTGTTGCAGGGGCCAATCATGAATAGCTATTCCAAAGCGCCAGAGCATGACTATAGTGCCGATCTAAGACGTCGGTTACTGGCTGATGCTAGGTCACAATATGCATCGGAAATCGCTGACTGTTACAGCTGGATCAATGATATCTCGGGCCAGTATCCAATGATAGAGGAATTAGTGAATTTCTCGCAACCAAAGGGGTAGATCATGTTTAAACAAATAGATCTTTTGACCGGTGATCAGCTTCGACAACTCACCGATATTGCTGCCAGCGGAAATTTTGTTGATGGCAAGATTAGCAACCCCCATTCGACAGTTAAGAATAACCAGCAACTGCACGACCCGCAACCGTATCGCGATTCATCGACAATTATGCTCGGCGCGTTAATGGGCAGTCAGGAATTTAACGATTTCGCTTTCCCTCTCTCTATCGCGCCGCCCATGATTACGCGATATGAGCCCGGAATGAACTACGGGCTTCATACCGACGCCGCTATTATTCCGCTTCCCGAGGGGCCAATTCGGGCCGACCTAAGCTGTACGATCTTTCTGAGCGACCCGGAAAGTTATGAAGGGGGGGCACTGCACATTACCTTTGGCGTGGGTGAAATGCGGTTCAAGGGGAAGCCAGGCACGGCGATCGTTTATCCGTCCAATACGCTGCATGAGGTGGAGCCAGTGACATCGGGAGAGCGATTGGTAGCAATTTCTTTTATTGAAAGCCGGATTGCCAATGCTGAAAAGCGTAATCTGCTGTACGAGTTAAATGAAGTCGCCGCGCTAGAGGGACTCAATATGCAAGCCGATAATTTTACTCGGTTACAGGGCGTGCAATCCAATCTCGCGCGTTTCTGGATGGGCGACTAGCGTCCGGCGTCATATTGAATAAATCTGGACAGTCACTTGCGTATTGATCCAATCAACACTAATCATTGGTTAAATTCACTGGGGAGTGTTCGTTAAGATGTATATAACGCGGGTATTTTCGGCCATGGCACTTGTATTGGCGAATGTCTTATTGGCATTTTCTTCTGTTGCTGCGGCTGCACCAACTATAGCTGACTATGGTAACTTGCCGAGTTTTGAGCAGGCGGCAATTTCTCCTGATGGCAAGCTGACAGCGGTCATTACCAATTCGGGCAGCAATCGCATGATCGTGATTTATTCCGGCGACAAGGTGCTTAAAAAAGTTGCGGCAGGAAAGGCCAAGTTGCGTAATATCGGTTGGGCAACGAACGATTTGTTGATGGTTGATATGTCCCAGACTCAGACGCTCAGCGATGTTTTCATTTCCGACAAAACGGAATTCTTCAAAACCCTGTTTATTTCGGCGACTGACAAAGGGACGGAGTTGTTGTTTGAAAAGCAGCGCGACGTTACGCCGGCTACTTATGGTCGATATGGAATTCGCAGAATTGGCGGAAAAGATTATGGGTTTTTTGGGGGCGTTCCGATGGTCAAGGAGGCCGGAACGACCACAACATCGCGCACTGCAAGATTCGTTTTTGAGGGCGGCCCTCCTGCGCTATATCGGGTCGACTTATCCAACTTTAAGGCCAAAAAGATTGCGGCGCGTGCGCGTAATGGTGAATATCGAACGTGGATTGTAGGTGCAGATGGAGAGGTCGCCGCCACGCTCAATTATCAAAATGATGATGATTGGACCATTATCAACAATGCTGGAAAAATACTTGCTACGGGCAAAAATCCTGATGGAGACATCGGCATGGTGGCTTTCGGGAAATTAGGCGATACCCTGATCTTTAGGGATGGCGAAACCGAGTCAGACATGCCTGCATATTTTGAAATTCCGCTTGTCGGCGGAGAGCCAAAGCCCATTTTTGAAAATGTCGACTTGGATGGATTGTTCAGGGAACGCCTTACTGGGAAAATCTTAGGCTATCGTGAAGATAACGAAAAACGTTCCGCAGTTTTCTTTGATCCTGTCCAACATAAAAATGTAAAGAAAATCGCCGCAGCGTTCCCAAAATTGAATATTTATCTTCAAGACTGGAACGATGGTTTGACCAAGGTTTTGGCATCCACCAATGGCAACAAAGATTCCGGGACCTGGTGGGAGATAAATCTCGTCAACCCAAGCGCGACTGCAATTGGATATGAGCGCCCTCGTATCTATCCAAAGGATGTCGGCGCGATCAGCATTGTCGATTATAAGGCGTCGGACGGATTGGATATCGATGGTGTTTTAACGTTACCACCTGGCAGAGAAGCAAAAAACCTGCCGGTTGTGATGTTACCGCACGGAGGTCCAAGAGGACAGGACAGGCCGGTATTCGACTATTGGGCCCAAGGCATGGCTTCGCTGGGTTATGCAGTTTTTCAGCCGAATTTCCGCGGTTCAACCAATCGCGATTTGAATTTTATGCGCGCTGGCTATGGCGAGTGGGGCAAGAAAATGCAGACCGATATTTCGGACGGGTTGTCGCATCTCGCAAAGCAAGGGATCGTCGATCCGAAACGTGCTTGCATCATGGGGGCAAGCTATGGCGGATATGCAGCGCTGGCTGGCGTAACGTTGCAACAAGGGTTGTATCGCTGCGCGGTGTCAGTTGCCGGCGTTGCCGATTTGCCGAAGCTGGTTGGTACGGAAATCCGGGAGAGCGGCGGAAGCCATTCGCTTCGAAAATCCCTTCAAGAACAGATTGGAAAAGGTGGCGGTTTGAAAGAAGTATCGCCGCACAGATTTGCCGACCAAGCCGATGCGCCGATTCTGCTGATTCATGGGAAAGACGATATTGTTGTTCGCTTCCGCCAAAGCAGCGTGATGGCGGATGCGTTAAAGGACGCTGGGAAACCATATCAGTTGATAGAGCTGGAAGGTGAGGATCATTGGTTGTCGCGCGGAGAAACGCGTTTGAAAATGCTCACAGCCGCCGCTGCGTTTATCAAAAAGCACAATCCGCCTGATCCGGCTCCGGCGAAAAAGCCTGCGGGTAAAACTCCCTAATACCCCATCAGGCTCATGACTTCCTTGCGGCTGCGTTGATCGTCGAGGAAGCATCCGAGCAGTTTTGATGTGACCATGCCGACGCCCGGCGTGCGCACGCCGCGACCGGTCATACAGCCATGCTGCGCCTCGATCACGACTGCGACCCCTTCGGGTTCCAGATTGTCCCAAATACAGTTGGCAACTTCGGCGGTTAGGCGTTCCTGAATTTGCAGCCGCCGTGCAAAACCATGCAGCACGCGGGCCAGTTTCGATATACCAACAACGCGGTCGGTGGGCATGTAGGCGATGGATGCTTTGCCTGTGATCGGCGCCATGTGATGTTCGCAGTGGGACTGAAACGGAATATCTTTCAGCAGCACCAATTCATGATAGCCGCCCACTTCGCCGAATGTTCGGGACAAATGTGAGCAAGGATCTTCGCCATAGCCCTGACAATATTCACGCCATGCCCGGCCAACGCGTGCAGGCGTATCATGCAGGCCTTCGCGCTCCGGATCATCGCCTGACCAGCGGATCAATGTCCGTATGGCATCCTGAACTTCATCAGGCACCACGATTTTGCCCTTTTCGTCCGTTTCGTCAGTAAACTCGATATGTGCGATGGGGAATTCCTTGTTCGGCACGGTCATGGCAAAGCTTTCAAATTTGAAATTTATGCTGCGTTGATATCCTAGACCTGTCCTCTATTGTTATACGGTCCTTCCGCCGTGTCAGCCGATCGCCTGACCGGTATCTTTCCAGTCGGCCAAAAACGCTTCGATACCCTTGTCGGTCAGCACATGTTTGAACAGCCCTTTGATCACGGCTGGCGGGGCGGTTATCACATCTGCACCAATTCGCGCAGACTCCAGGATATGCATGCCGTGCCGCACACTGGCGACGAGGATTTCGGTTTCATAGGCGTAATGGTCATCAATCAACCGGATGTCTTCGATCAGGGCCATGCCGTCAAAGCCGTTATCGTCATGGCGGCCCAC
>CAKZNA010000024.1 GCA_937129355.1 uncultured Sphingomonadales bacterium
CGCACCCCGCGGCGCGACAGGTGACGGGATTGCCATGGCATGGCGGGCAGGCGCACGCGTTTCCAATATGGAAATGATGCAATTCCACCCAACATGCTTGTACAACCTTGAAGTTAAAAACTTCCTGATTACCGAAGCCGTGCGCGGCGAAGGCGGCCATCTTAAGCTACCGACAAATGGCGAGCGTTATATGCCGGGCTTTGACGCCCGTGAAGAACTCGCACCGCGCGATATTGTGGCGCGTGCCAATGACCATGAGATTAAGCGGCTCGGTCTCGACTATGTCCATCTGGACATCAGCCATAAACCGCCAGAGTTTGTTCGTGAGCATTTCCCCAATATTGATGAGAAGCTGACTAGCCTTGGCATTGATATGACCAAGGAGCCGATACCCGTCGTACCTGCGCAGCATTATACATGCGGCGGCGTGCTTATCGATTTGAAAGGCCGTACAGACTTGCCGGGCTTATATGCGGCGGGCGAGGTAAGCGAAAGCGGTCTTCACGGGGCGAACCGCTTGGCTTCAAACAGCTTGCTGGAATGCTTTGTATTCGGCGATGCAGCGGCGCGCGATATTATGGCACGCTGGGATGAGTTTGACGAACCACCTGCCATCCGCCCTTGGGACGAAAGCCGCGTGACCGATAGTGACGAAGAAGTGATCATCAAACAGAATTGGACCGAAATCCGCCGTTTCATGTGGAACTATGTCGGCATCGTGCGCACCACCAAACGCCTCGAACGCGCTGCACACCGCATACGTTTGCTAAAGGATGAGGTGTCCGATTATTACGGCAATTTCCGCGTAACGACCGATTTGATCGAGCTACGCAACCTGCTGCAAACGTCAGAGCTTATCGTGAAAAGCGCACTCGCCCGGCATGAGAGCCGCGGGCTGCATTATAATACGGACTATCCAGAGCTGGCCGATGAGCCGGTTGATACGGTGTTGGTGCCGTAAAAGTTATCTCACACAAAGACACTAAGGCACGAAGAAGATTTCAGTTTGCTATGCGCTTCAGCCCTTCTTTGAAAGTTGCAGCACCAAAATTCATGAGCAGCCCGAGCCGCAAGTCCATTAAGCGCAGATAAGTTAGAAGTTGTTTTCCATGAACGGCTGACAGCCGTTCGACAGACTTCAACTCTATTAGCAATTTGTTCTCTAACAGAATATCGGCGCGGAAACCTTCCTCAAGCACTACCTCGCCAAGTCTGATTGGAATTATTTTTTGGCGCTCGACATGAAGCCCGCGTTTCATCAATGCATCGCATAACAAAGCTTCATAAGCTGACTCCAATAAACCTGGTCCGAGACCTTTGTGAATATGAAATCCACAATCGACCGCTACTTTGGCAAGTTTTTCGATTTCCGGGCTCATACTTCTTTGTGCCTTAGTGTCTTTGTGTGAGAAATTTGTCTGCGTGATATCAAAATCAATGCTCGCCTTTCCCAAATGGTAACGCCTTAAACACGCCCACAATTACCGCACCAATTGCCAGCCCGATCACGCCGCAAATCGCTGCATCGGCTAGCCAGCCTGACAATCCACCATGCAGGCCCACCCATTCTTGCGGGTGCAGGCCAAAGCCGTGGACGATAATCTGTCCGCCGACCCATAGCATCGCTGCGGTGCCCACCAACGTAAGGAGGCCGAGTAGTTTGGGCATACCTTTTACCAGCGCCCGTCCGACTGCCTGTGCCGCACTATTTGCACGCGAAGCAAGGTTTAACCCGACATCATCCATTTTCACGATAAGCCCGACAACGCCGTAGACCGCCAGCGTGATGGCAATGGCGACGATGATCAGCGCACCGGCCTGCATCCAGATGGACGAATATTCCGCCGCAACTTCTTTAAGCGATATCACCATAATTTCGGTCGACAGGATGAAATCGGTGCGCACGGCGCCCTTCACCATATTTTCTTCATGTGTCTTGCTGCAGACTTCTTCGAAATGTTCTTCCAGTGTTTCTTCCGCATGCGGCATTAATTTATGCAGCACTTTTTCCGCGCCCTCAAAACACAGGTAAGAGCCGCCCAGCATCAATATCGGCGTAATCAACCATGGTAGAAATGCGCTGAGCAGCAATGCAGCGGGCAGGATAAAGACCAGCTTGTTGACCAGTGATCCTTTCGCGATGCGCCAGATGATCGGCAATTCGCGCGATGGATCAAAACCGGTTACATATTGCGGCGTCACTGCCGCATCGTCGATCACTACGCCAGCGGCTTTGGTGCTAGCCTTTCCGGCGGCGGCGGCGACGTCATCCATCGATGCGGCAGCCACTTTGGTGATGGTCGCTACGTCGTCAAGCAATGCGGCTAAGCCAGATGGCATATCATATCCCTGTTCGCTTCCTGTCTAGCGATGCATAGGCGGCGAAAGGCTGACTTGTCGAGCGTCAACAGGGCAATAAATTGCCATATTGCAAAATCGGCTTTTCTGGCAGATAGGGTCAAGACGTGATGAATTCCAATAGCAACCTTGCCTGCGATACCTGCCCTGTCCGCGAAAGTGCGGCATGCGCGTCATTGAATGATGAAGAACGGATAAAGTTATCCAAAATTGGCCGACACAAGATACTGAAAAAAGGCGAAACCCTTACCGCAGCAGGGGATGAAAATACCGTTTGCGCAACATTGGTTTCAGGTGCGCTGAAAATTACCAGCAACGACCGAGACGGAACAGAACGGATTTTGTCGTTGGTGCATCCGGCGGGATTTGTCGGCGAGCTATTTTCACCAGCCGTGCATCATGATGTGGTTGCACTGACCGAGAGCAAATTATGCGTATTTTCACGCCCACAATATGAGGAGATTATTGAAGGACATCCCGCATTGGCGCTGGCGCTGCTGCGGCGGTCGGCCGATGATCTATTTGATGCGCGCAGCATGATGGATTTGGCCGGAAAACGAAGCGCCGATGCACGGGTAGCGGGATTGATACAGGCCTTTGCACGTGCGGCCAGCCATTCGCCATGCCATTCTGCCGACACATTTGATCTGCCCTTAACGCGCGGTGAAATGGCCGGAATGCTCGGCCTTACCATTGAAACGATCAGCCGCAAATTAGGGCTGTTGGAAAGCGATGGATTGATAAAGAGGCAGGGCGCACGCGGTATAAGGATATCCGACCACGCACGCCTTGCCGAGTTGAGCGATTAGGTCCCTCTCCAAGGTAGCCAAGTCGCCAAGGGTTGGATAGGGCGAACACCCATCCACTGCCTTGATCTGGATCAATTCACGTCGGGTTTTAACGCTTTCGATATTGCCTAGCGGATAGCGACTCCCCTAAAGCAACCCCATGACCCAATTTGAACTGACCGAAGATCAGCTTGCCATACAGGATATGGCACAAAAATTCACCGCCGATGCCATCACGCCCCATGCCGCTGAATGGGATGAAAAGCATATATTTCCGCGCGATACGATAAAAGCGGCGGCCGAACTTGGCTTTGGTTCGATCTATGTGAGCGAAGAATCGGGTGGCATCGGGCTGGGACGGCTCGAATCGGCGCTGATTATGGAGGCGATGGCCTATGGCTGCCCGGCAACGAGCAGCTTTGTCTCTATCCATAATATGTCCGCATGGATGATTGATTGTTTTGGCGGACAAGTGGTGAAGGATAAATTCCTGCCCGATCTAATCGGGATGGAGAAGATAGCATCTTACTGCCTGACAGAGCCCGGTTCGGGTTCGGATGCTGCCGCGCTTAAGACTACGGCAAAGCTTGAAGGCGATCATTATGTCGTGAATGGCACAAAGCAGTTTATTTCGGGCGCAGGCGTCAACGATATTTATGTCACTATGGTGCGCACGGGCGACGATAGTTCGAAGGGTATCAGCTGCCTGGTCATCGAAAAAGACATGGAGGGCGTCAGCTTTGGCGCGAAAGAGCGCAAGCTCGGCTGGAATGCATCGCCCACCGCGCAAGTAATGTTCGATAATGTGAAGGTTCCGGTTGAAAACCGTGTTGGCGACGAAGGCCACGGCTTTCGTTTCGCGATGGCGGGGCTTGATGGTGGCCGTTTGAATATCGGCGCTTGTTCATTGGGTGGCGCGCAAAGATGTCTCGATGAGACGATAAACTATACTAAAGAGCGCCAACAATTCGGCCAGCCGGTTTCCGAATTCCAAAACACGCAATTTACGCTGGCCGATATGGCTACTGATCTGGAAGCATCGCGCGCGCTTCTCTATCTGGCGGCGGCGAAAGTAACATCTGGCGCACCTGATAAATCCCGCTTTTCGGCGATGGCCAAGCGTCTGGCCACGGACAATGGTTCCTCAATCGTTGACCGCGCGCTGCAACTGCATGGCGGCTATGGCTATCTGAAAGACTATCCGATTGAACGTTTCTGGCGGGACCTGCGCGTGCATTCGATCCTGGAAGGCACCAATCAGGTTATGCGCATGATTGTCGGCCGCGACCTATTGAGGCAGCGATAATATAATGACCAATGAAATTCTCTCCCGAAGTGATGACCGCGCGGGTCATCTGAGTTTGAACCGCCCATCGGCGCTGCATGCGTTGAACCTGCCCATGTGTGAGGCGATGATTGCCGCGCTGCAGGGCTGGGCAAATGATGATGCGATTGAAGCCATCATCGTTGACCATAGTGAAGGCCGCGGCTTTTGCGCTGGCGGTGATATCCGTATGCTCGCCGAAAGCGGTGCGAAGGATGGCAAAGAGGCGCGCGCTTTCTTCCACACTGAATATCAGCTCAATCATCTGATGCATGAATATGACAAGCCAATTGTCGCCTTCATGGATGGCATCACGATGGGCGGCGGCGTCGGTATTTCTCAGCCCGCGACATACCGCGTGGCGACTGAAAATACCCGCTTCGCCATGCCGGAAACGGGTATCGGCCTGTTCCCTGATGTCGGCGGCGGTTGGTATCTACCTCGCCTTGAAGGGCGCGTCGGACAGTTTCTGGCGCTAACTGGCGCGCGGATTGACGGGGCTGAATGCCTCGAGCTTGGCCTTGCTACGCATTATCTGCCATCCGAAAATCTGGAAGAGGCCAAAGAGCGTATTGCGGCCAACCCGGACCGGATTTCGGGTATACTCGGTGATCTGTCCATCACGCCGCCTGAAGCAAAGGTCGTGGCCAATATTGACCGTATTAACCGCCATTTTGCGTCCGATAAATATGAAGATATTCTGGCTGCGCTTGAGGCGGCCGAAAGTGATTGGGCGCATAAAGAACGCGATACGCTCGGCACGAAATCTCCGCAAACCTGCAAATTGGCGCTGCGGCAATTGGTGGAAGGCGCAGAGATGCCGGACTTCGAAAGCCAGATGAAACAGGAATATGCCATTGGCGCCCGCGTGGTTCAGATGCATGATTTTATTGAGGGCGTACGCGCGGTGATTATCGACAAGGATAATGCGCCGGTTTGGGACCCTGCTACACCAGAAGATATGACCGACGAAATGCTGGATGCGATATTCAAGCCCTTGCCGAAAAATCAGGAATGGAAACCGCTATGACTTACGAAACAATCCTCGCCGAGAAAAAGGGCGCAGTGACGCTGGTTACGCTGAATCGGCCCAAGGCGCTGAATGCGCTTAACAGTCAGGTGCTTGCCGACTTGCTCGATGCGTTCGCGGCCTATGATGCCGATGATAGCCAGCGCTGCCTTGCTCTCACCGGAAGCGAAAAGGCCTTTGCGGCTGGCGCGGATATCAAGGAAATGTCGAGCCAGAATTTCGCGGATATGTATGGCGGCAATTTCTTTGGCGGCTACGAAAAGCTAACACAAACCCGTAAGCCCTGGATCGCGGCGGTGGCGGGATATGCGCTTGGCGGCGGGTGTGAACTCGCGATGATGGCGGATTATATTATTGCCGCGGACAATGCCGTATTTGGCCAGCCGGAAATCAAGCTGGCGGTGACGCCAGGCATGGGCGGTTCGCAGCGGCTGACCCGCGCGATTGGCAAGGCAAAGGCGATGGAAATGTGCCTGACGGGCCGAAATATGAAAGCGGAAGAAGCCGAAGCATCGGGGTTGGTGGCGAAAATCGTGCCGCTTGCCGACATGGAGGCCGAAGCATTGAAATCTGCCGAAGCTGTGGCCAGCATGGCGCCTCTTGCGGCGATGGCGACGAAGGAAATGGTCAACGCGGCTTATGAAACAACATTGTCGCAAGGCGTGAATTTCGAACGCCGCTTGTTTCACGGGCTGTTTGGTTCGGAAGATCAGAAGGAAGGCATGGCCGCCTTTATCGAGAAACGCCCGGGCAACTGGACGGGGCGTTGATCAATCCGTACCTGACGATTTTGGCGGGTGCTACCGTAATATGTGTAGCTTTGATCGAGTTGGTTGCTCGTTTGTTGGGAAGGCGCGGGCTGGCAAATCGGATCAGCGAATATTTTTGGGGTATACCCCATACTCCGCCGACCGAGTTACGGCGATTGGTTGCCTGGATGCAAATTATCGGGGCGTTCCGATAGGAGCATTCCTTATTGTAGCAGGATTGGGACTTTAGGGAGTTTAAAATGAAAATCGCATTTATCGGACTGGGCAATATGGGCGGCGGGATGGCCGCAAATCTGGTGAAGGCCGGGCATGATGTGAAGGCTTTTGACCTTTCTGCCGATGCGCTGGAACGCGCGGCGGGAAATGGCTGTGAAACCTTCACAGAAGCCAAGGAAGCGGTTGCCGGCGTCGATGCGGTCGTTTCGATGCTACCCAATGGCAAAATTGTCGATGCCGTTTATTCTGGCGATGTCATTGGCCATGCCCCGACCGAGGCGATTCTGCTGGATTGCTCCACCATCGATGTTGCCACCGCGCGCAAGGTGGCGGGCGATGCGGATGGTGCGGGCTATGCGATGGTCGATGCGCCGGTTTCGGGCGGAATTGCGGCCGCAGATGGCGGCACGCTGACCTTTATGGTGGGCGGCGCAGCGGACGCCTTCGCGCGCGCCGATCCGATCCTGTCGGTGATGGGCAAGGCGGTTATCCATGCAGGCGATAGTGGTGCGGGGCAGGCGGCGAAAATCTGCAATAATATGCTGCTTGGCGCATCGATGATCGCGACCTGCGAGACGTTTAAACTCGCCGACAAGCTCGGCCTTGATTTGCAGACTTTCTACGATATTTCCTCCAAGGCATCGGGTCAGAATTGGTCGATGACCAGCTATTGCCCGGTTCCCGGCGTCGGGCCGCAAAGTCCGGCGGATAATGAATATGCTGGCGGCTTCGCGACCGCGCTGATGCTAAAAGATTTGCGGCTCGCGATGGAGGCGGCATCGGGCGCGGATGCAGATGTGCCAATGGGCGGACGTGCTGCGGAACTGTATGAAGCCTTCGCCGAAGAGAATGGCGGCCTAGATTTTTCCGCGATTATCAAGTCGCTGGGATAACGTCTTTCGCTGCGATCCGCTCACCGCGTTTCAATTCCACCATTGCCTGCGCGATCCCGACATTAACGGTACGATACGCATCGTCTGCGGGTAGTTCGTCCATCAGCTTCGCATGTGCCTTTGCCAGCCCGTGATAGGGCAGCGTTTGAACCAGGTGATGCAGCGCGTGGAAACGCAAACCTACGGGCGCGAATAGCCCGCCAATCACGGGATTGCCGACCAGATTGATGCTGTCGGTCAACTGCGCCTGCTTATTCACGGATTCGCCATCATAATTTTCATAGCGATGCGCGACCAGCGTGCGGATGCCGTTCATGATCATGGATACGATTACCAGCACCAGTATTTTTGCCGCGATCAGCAGCGGAATAATACCGGAAACGATCAGCGCGATATATGCGTAAAGCAGCGCGGTTGCCGCTACGATAGCGAAACGGTCAAAGCTCGTCGGTGGCTGTTTTCCGGTGGGCACATAATCCCAATTGATAACCAGCGCAGTGCCTTTGCCATTCATCAATTTTTTGCCAAGCGAAGGGAATATCCAGATCAGCGGATTGAGCAGCATGCGTAGCGCCACCATCGAAATCGGTCCCAGCACATGTCCGAAAACAAAATTCGCTAGCCCAAAAAAGGACCGATTGTTGATCGGAACATATTCAGGGTCACGGATAGTCCCAAAACTATCGGGCATGTGATGTTCCAGATGCGAATCATACAGCACGGAAGGCGACATGATCGGAATACCGAACATCATATTCCACGCGCCCTTAAATGCCATTTCACCAGATTTCTTACGGTTAAAATGGACGATTTCATGCATGAAGCTTCCGCAGCGATAGGCCGCATAGACACCGAATATCAGGCCAATGACGGCGACGGGAGCGCTGGCAAATAACCATAAAGCCCCGCCAGTGATTAGCGCCGCATAGCTGAACAGGAAATCCGTCCAGTAAATCGCCATTTTCCGCTCCATAAACGGGCGGGTCAGCTTGATATATGATGCCTGACTATACACGCAGATTTGAGCTCCAATCATCACTTACTGGCGCACAGCTATGCGCCGAATGTGGCGAATATAGGGATTATCTATCGCAATAGAAAGGCAGCGTCTTTGATACTGATCAACTTCGAAGCATATTTCGCGAGGAGATCTTATTTAGTCTTCACTTTTTCGATTTGCTGAAACTTGCCAAGTCCGCAAGCCGCGCCTGTCTGCAATCCGCTTCCATAATTATGTAGCACGCGGATGATATCAACATTGCAAAGCTCGCCGACTGAAGTGCGATAGGAAAATCGTTCTTCGGATTTCAGGCCGGGACATTTGCCATCAAGTGTGTTGCGATAGGTCTTGCGGCCGTTCATTTTAAAATCGATGGTTTTGTTGTCGATAACCTTGGTCGATTGAATGCTCCTCAAGCGAACGCAGCTGATTGGCTCGCCAATATTTTTAACTGCCGGTGCTTCCTTGTGCTTTTTCTCGCCTGCGATGGCGAGCGAGCCGCCTGCGCTGGCGATGGCGGCGAGTGCGATCAGGGTTGTTGTCTTTTTCTTCATGGGTATTCTCCTTGGTCTAAGGATTAACAGTTTCCCCTTGTGCTGACGAGTCCTGCACTCTTCCGACTGAACCTTCGCTTAAGCAGGTTTTCCCCCAGGTCCCGGCGTTTTCTTCTTGAACCGGCACAAATCGGCGACTGGACAGCGCCAGCATTCGGGCGTGCGCGCCTTGCAGATATAGCGGCCATGCAGGATCAACCAGTGATGCGCGCCAAGCCGAAATGGGGCCGGCGTTTGTTTTTCCAGCTTCTTTTCCACCGCTTCGACATTTTTGCCCGGCGCAAGTCCGGTGCGATTTCCGACGCGGAAAATATGCGTGTCGACCGCAAAAGTCTCGGCCCCGAATGCGCAATTCATCACCACATTGGCTGTCTTGCGCCCCACCCCGGGCAGCGCATTCAGCTTATCGCGATCCGCCGGAACCTCGCCGTCATATTCATCGACGAGTATCTGCGACAGAGCGATGACGTTCTTCGCCTTGTTATTATACAGCCCGATGGTTTTGATATGCTGTTTCAGGCCATCCAGCCCCAGCGCCACCATCTGCGCAGGCGTTTTCACCTGTTTGAACAATTCCTTGGTAGCCTTGTTCACGCCGATATCGGTTGATTGCGCACTGCATGTCACGGCAACCAGCAATTGATAGACATTGCCATAAGCCAGCTCTGTTTCCGGTTCCGGATTATCCTCTGCCAACCGGCGATAAAATTCGAAGATGTTGGCTTTGATCATGACAATGGACGCTGCCGCATTTGAGCAAAATTGCATAGCCCCAAAATGCGTGCGGCTTACAAAGTGCCGGCAATGTGATATTCGAAGCCAAGGGAGATTCTTATGGCGAGCCTAGCGGAAGTTCAAAACGTAGCAGAGATATCAGTCCAGCAGCTGACACCTGCGATCGGCGCTGAGATTTCCGGTGTATCGCTCAAGAATGAACTTGGAGCCGGAACGGTTGCCGCCATTCGGCAGGCATTACTCGACCACAAGGTGATTTTCTTTCGTGGCCAACATCTTGCCTCCGAAGAGTTGCTTGCCTTTGCCAGCAATTTTGGTGCGCTTGAAATTCACCCTGCGACGCCCAAGGATCAAGCACTTCCGGAAATATTGCGCATAAACCACGGACCCAAAAGCAAGGGGCAGGAGAATATGTGGCATAGCGATGTCACCTGGCGCGAAGAGCCTTCTTTGGGATCAGTCCTCAGCGCAAAGGAAGTCCCCGATGTTGGAGGCGATACATTATTTGCCAACATGAATTTGGCGTTTGAAAGATTGCCCGAAGATTTGCGTGAGCGTTTGGTGGGCATGACCGCCGTGCATGATATCGCGCGCGTATTCGCACGGCGGCTCGGCAAGAAACCAGAAGAGCTGCACGAAAAATATCCGCCCATGGAACATCCCGTCATCCGCACGCATCCCGAAACCGGATTGCAAGCCATCTATGTCAACGGCGCCTTCACCAGCCATATCAAGGATATGGAAGCTGGCGAGAGTGCGGCGTTGCTGAAACGCCTATATGCAACGGCTACCAACCCTGAAATCCAATGCCGGTTCAAATGGAATGCCGGCGACGTCGCCTTCTGGGACAACCGCGCAGGCCAACATTTCGCAGCGTCAGATTACTTCCCACATCGCCGCGTTATGGAACGTGCGACGGTTAAGGGGGACAGGCCGTTTTATGATGGTGGGGTTTAGGGCCGCAATGCTGTTGATTGCAGACTCACCGTTTCGGCTGCAGTATCCTGAAAGCGGACATTCAAGCCCCTGCTGACCAGCGCCAAATTGTCTTGTAACCATTGCCGGATTTGGTGTTCGGATCGAAGCGATCAATCTGACGGAAGCGGCGCTTGAAATAGTCAATTGCTCCTGTCTCGAGGGCGGGTGCATCGACCGATTTAATCATGTCACGACTAGTAAATGGTCCGAAAATCGAAACTATGTCAATCTCATTTAGATAGGTTCGAGCCGTAAGAAAGCCTTCTTCGCTTTCAAACTCATAAACAATGTAATTGTAACGCTCAACTAATTCCTCGCCGTCTCGGATTTCGTCAACATGATGCAAAACAGCAAACGGTTTGATCGGGTCGACTTCATCCCTTGTGAACTGAGTTTCTGTCATGACTGATGTGTCGCTCACAAATAGAGTGGAAACTAGAAGGAGTGCCGAGGCAAAGATCACTATCTCTTATTGCCGACAAAGCTGGGCGTTTGTAATGGGGCGTGAGCTAACCGACAGCAACTGTTTTTCCAACGTCCGCTTTTGCGCCCAAAGCGACAACGCCTTAAAGCCCCAAAACACCTTTCATATCATACCGCCCATTACTTTGCCCTGCTAGCCACAATGCCGCCTTCACCGCGCCCTTTGCGAAAATGCTGCGGTCTTCGGCGCGGTGGGATAGGGTTATGCTTTCGCCTTCGCCAGCAAGTATCACGCTATGGTCGCCCGCGCCGCCGCCGCCGCGTAGGCTTGCAAAGCCGATCGCGCCCTGTGCGCGTGCGCCGGTGATGCCGTCTCTGCCGCGTTCGCTATTTGCCGCCAAGTCGATGCCGCGTCCTGCCGCCGCTGCAAAAAATCTCGACCTGTTATATCATCAAGGTGAGTAAAACCGGTAACTAGCCTGAATCTCGGTAATCTCCCGGCATGCCGTACAAACCCTGCCGCTCTTCTAAATCAAAAAGTCCTTATTGGCGCCACTGAACCGGCTCGCAGAGGGCTTTCAGGTTCTCGAATGCCGTACCCGGGGGCACCTCGCAGCCGGCGGTTACCATATAGGGGTTGCCCACGGCTTCATATGTGCGACGCACATGTCCCCTGATCCCATCCGGTGTACCCGTGAAAACTCCGTTTGCCGGATCGATATTGCCCGCCAGCGCCTCTTCGTTCAAGTTGCCGACATAGCTGTCCAGCGGGTTGCGGGTGAGGATGATCTTGGCGCATTTCGAATCCTTCAGGACATGTGCCAGAATGCGCGGGTCGTGATCGTGGAAAAACCGAAATCCAGCCAACCCCTTGGTTGCGTCCCGCATTTTATGCAGCAAAAGCGTCGGGTCCGCTTCGCGCATGATCAGGCTTACGCCCAGCATTTCTTTCTGTTTCGACTTGCCGATAAAGGCCGGATTGAACGCCTCGCCCCAACATGTCAGCCCAGGATAAGAATTGACGTTTTCTTCGAGAAAATTTGACCCGGTGCGCATTTCTGCGAAAATTACGAAATAGTCGTACTGATGAGACATGCGCTACTTTACCAAATAGGGCCGTTTGCTATCGCGGGGGCGGGCATCGGGCGCGTTGCCCATGGGAAAATCGCCCATGAGGTGGGGCTTCATCCCCTGATTTTTCAGATTTTGCAGGAACTGGCCAAAGCCTGTCAAATCCCGCATCTTGGGGGCTTCGGTCAACCGGCGGACATTGCGCGGACCGATCTCATCAATGATCGCCTGCAAAGGCTCCATACGGCTTTCGATAAAATCCGCCATGGTCCAAATCCGCGTGCGCGCTTTGACATGGTGGGACCGCAGAATGGCGATATGCTCCGCCTCGATCCGCTGTAGCCGCGCGGCCTCCCGACGAATATCAGAGAAATTGCGATTTGAACGGAACAGCGTGACAGCCCAAGCCCCGGTGATCACCGAAATCTGAGCATTTGGATCGGTGGCGATGAGCCAGTTGATCTCTTGATTGTCGCGGGGGCCAAACATGAAACACTGCCGCTCGCCCCGAGTGTTCCAGATGAGGGACGTGAGAAAGCCGCAGGGATTATAATCCCTCAAGGCCGCATGGTTTGAGAGCGCGCCAGAGAACACCTTTTGACCACCGGCAAACTCAACACCGTCAGGATCAAAAAGATGACCATGCACCCGCGCACCAACCGCACGCGCCAGCCATTCATCAAAATCCTCGAACAGATCAGAGAAACCCTCGAATACGGAATAGGGCGCACTGGTTTTGTCGTGACCCTGACCATGCCCCGGCATCCGGCTTTGCATATATAGCCCCTCGCGCCCCATCGTCCGACGCTCCACAGCCTTTGAAAAGATGCGGTCAATTTTGCCCGGATTGGGCTCCGCGCCCTTCATCGGGTTGCTGTCAGAGTTCAAAAAGGTTGTGTACAGACGATCCGCCCGGGGCCAGATTTTGCGCGCCACAAAGCAATCCGAGCGCCGCAAAAGTTGCAGGTGATCATCATAGAAAATATGCGGCTTTCCCTGATAGTCGAACTTTGACAGGGTCAGAGACCGGCTTTCGATATTGTTGGAATAAAGCCGCACCAAGGTTTGGTAATAGCTTTCATCCGGGATCCAAACCTTTTTGAAATAGGCATCATAGGTCTTGCGATCCGGGTCTTCGAGAATGGCGGAAAGGGTTTGACGCGTCAGGCACCACCATTGCGAGCCAAGATGCGGAACCAAACCGTCCGGGATTTTGCGTTTATACCGGATTTTGCGTTGCAGCGTGACGTAGCGGTCAAACAACCGCCGCTGTTTCTTCCACGAAAACGGGAACCGGAGCGTGAAGCGTTCGGCATCCAGCCCGCCGACAGTCCAAGGCACATCCTCGGTTGTGACGCTTTCGATAAAATTCGTCATCGGCCGCGCCGCAAGATATTGTTTCAAATCTTCTACGGGCCGCAGTGGCAAGCAAGAGCCGGACGACAGGTAGACATGGCGTACATTGCGAAACCGGTCGAGCATCAGCTCTGAGGCGGCTTGTGAGGCGGCAACGAGCGACCAAGTCCCCCAATCGCAGGCATGGCGTTTGCTAAAAATCACCGTGTCGAGATCAGAGAGGCTATCAACAAAGGGTTGATAGACATCCTTTTTCACCCGGCGATCCACATGGATCACAACCGGACAGCCATGGCTTGCCCAATGACGCGCAACCTGTTCGGCGCGCTCAAGGGCAGTATGAACAAGCATTACAAACCCGACCGTCATGCCCAGTTGCCCTTGGACATGAGACCGAGAATCTCAAGTTGTCGCCAATTGATGTATTTTTCAGACCAGTTGCACCACAAATCAGGATCATCTTTGATCCGGCTGCTGTAGGCAAGGTATTCACGACTTCCGGCATAATGCTGACGGCGCTTCAATTCCTCTTCGGTCTTTTGCACGAATGTATTGAGAAACTTGGCGTGTAACAGCACGCCAGAGGCCATTTCACCGCCATAGCTGTCGTAGACTTTATTCAGGCGTTTCGGCAAAAGCATATGGGTCGAATGCAGATACACGTAGCTGCGATCCCATTTGACCAATGGGATTTTGTTCAAAGATGGTGCGTTGATCGGGTCGTTGTGAAAAAAGAGCCGCGCGCGCGGGCCGCCCTGAATCCACAGGTTTTCATACTCCCAGTTGGTTGAAAGCATGTAGTTTCCGCTGTCAAACCATTCGGCAATCTCAAACGGATTTTGACCCTCAATATAGGGCTGCGCATCAATCGGTCCTTTGGGATACATGTCAATCAACATGGCCGAAAAGCTGCGCAGGCCGGAATTATCGAGCCAATCTGTCAAGGCCGGGATCGGACGCGTGTCGCAAAAGGGAAAGGCGAAAAACTCGTCCACATCAACGGTCAGCGTCCAATGTCCGTGGCAATATTTGCGCGCGAGCGCATTCATCCAATGCACGCCAAACAGCGATTTTCGATAACTTGCCGTGGTGTGCCAGATCGACACATCCTGTTGGCCGATCAGAAATTCCCGCGAGCCATCATCACTGTCATTGTCGACAAAAAGGAAATGGGACACGCCCATGTCCCTGTAATATTTCATAAAATACGGCAACCGGATGCGTTCATTGCGCAGCGTACAGACCAGCAGGACGTCATTTTTTTTGATCCGGTCAGTGTGATTTTGCAGACAGGTCAACTCCCGGCTTTTCCGATATGCTCGGATAAGCCGATGCTTGCGCCGAAGTCTCAGGCGATATTGCCGTAGCCGACTCACTTC
>CAKZNA010000025.1 GCA_937129355.1 uncultured Sphingomonadales bacterium
GGCTGGCTTCGCCTCCCAATAGCCATCCGCGACGACGGCAACATAGTCGCCCATATTGTAAACGCCAATAACGCCGGGCATAGCTTCGGCATCCGAGCTATTTAATTTCGCCACGCTTTGACCGTGAACAGGCGCGGCCATGACCGTTCCATATTTCATGCCATCAAGCTGCGCATCAATGGCAAATATCGCTGTGCCATCCACCTTTGACGGGATATCGACTCGTGGAAGAGTTTGACCTATCAGCTTGTAATCACTACGCTTTTTAAGTTTCGGCTGGGGGTTAGGCTTAAGCGTTGCTGCCGTCACGGCAAACTGCGCAAAAGGTGCTTTCTTATCTCCGTGATAGATAAAGCTCTTCTCTGCACGCAATTCAGAGAGCGGAACATCCCAATCTTTCGATGCCGCTTCGAGGAGTAATTCCTTGGCCGCGGCGCCGGCTGTCATCATCGCGGATGTCCCTGTAAATCGAACTGACGCGGAGCCGCCTGTAATTTGCAAGTCCATAGACTGCACGGCCTTTAGGAACACGCCATTTACCGTGTCGAGCAAGATGCTAGGTATTTTTGCGCCGCCCGTAATGAAGCCTTTAGCGAGGTCAAAATTGGCGTAGCCTTTCTCGGCGGGCGCTTCCATGATTTCCATCGCGTCCCAGTCCGCCTCCATCTCTTCGGCGAGCATGGCCGAGAGCGCGGTGTGAACGCCCTGCCCCATTTCGCCGTGTGGGATGATGGCCGTAACCGTGTTGTCAGGCGCGATTTTAACCCATGTTGTAATTAATTGCTCGCCGCCTTGTGTGACAAGTTTTGCTAGGTCGTCGGTGCGGTCACCAGGGCGGATAGCAATACCCACCATAAGCGCGCCGCCCGCGGCAAGGCCCGCCACAGCGCCTGCGCCGGCGCCGATTGCCGCGCCGATGGCGGATTTCCCGATGTTGCTGATGATAGGCATGTTACGGTGTCCTTGGGTTATAGGTTCACTATCAACATGGGAAGTGAGACCCGCAAGGTCAACTATGCCGCCTGTGATGGGATTGGCGCTGGCGGGGCGGGCGGGGTAAGCAAGAATGCCCCGATGACCGAAATAACAAGTGCCGCCGCAATGATGGTGAAGGCCAGATTATAGCTTCCCGTTGCTTCGTAAATATATCCGCCAGCCACGGGCGCCGCTCCGGCAAAGGGCAGTAGAACAGGCGCAAAGCTGGCATTGACGATCGGAAAGGCTTTTTCGCCAAAATAGTTGCCGATGATAATCGGGTTGAGCACGAGTAATGCGCCATAACCAGCGCCGAGCGTCATGGCCGAAAGGGCCGAGAGGAAGAATCCGTCCAATTGCCAAAAACCCAGTAGGCCCAGAAGCATGAGCAATGCCGAAGCGAATACCAGCCCGCGCAGCGCATACTTATCGCCGAGCCAGCCAGCGGGCACGCGCGCGACCCCGCTGCCAAGGATGGTCAGGCCGATGACAGTTGCCGCCGAAACAGCATTCATACCGCCATCTGTCAAAAACAGGATGCCGTGGTTAAGCAGGAAAAATAGGGCCGCCAGATGGCCTATCGAAACGAGTAGCAGCATATAAACGGCCCGCGTTCGAAAGACTTCGCGTATCTTCCAGTCATGCGTGGTGCGGTAAATGCCGCCATACTTCTGCGCAGAAGCTGTTGCGTGGTTAGGATCGCCTGCATTGATATTATCGGCAAATTGGCTGACTTCGCCCGGCTGATTGATGACGAAGCGAAGGGCCGTCAGAGCCAATATGGTCATACCAATGGCCGTGACCCAACCGGATTGCCAATTGCCGGTCTGGCGGATGATTTCGGCGAGCACTGGCTGCGACACTGCGCCGCCGACCGCGCCGCCGGTCATGACAATGCCGATCGTGGTTGCCCGCCGTTTCACGAACCAGGCCATCAAAATAGTCTGCGAGACAACGGGGCCAGTGAGCGAGAAGCCGAGCCCGACGACAAAGCCCCAAAGTATAATCCACTGCCAAAGCTCGGTCATAATGGTTGCTATCGGGAGCAGGCCAACCAGCATGACCGTCAATCCGATAGTGAAGGTACGCTTGGCCCCGACGCGGTGGATCAGATATCCCGTCAGTGGGTAGCAGATCCCGAATATGACCAGCGCAATGCTATGCGCTATCGATGCGCTGCCCCGGTTCCAGTCGAGCGCCTCTACCATTGCCGGGAAAATGGCTGAATAGGCGAAATAAACAAAGCCGGATGCAGCGAATTGCACGAATGTCAGCGCGCCGACATTATGCCATCCGCCAAACTGGCGCGCGGGAAGATGCGGCGCGTTCAAGCTGCTTCAGACCATGTCTTCAGGTTTGACATGGGCGTCGAAAGTCTCTGCATCGACAAGGCCAAGCTCTAGCCCCGCCTCGCGCAATGTCTGGCCCGTTTCATGCGCATGTTTGGCGATTTTTGCGGCATTGTCATAGCCAATAACCGGTGCAAGCGCGGTGACCAGCATCAACGAACGGTCAACCAGCTCGGCAATCCGTTCGCGGTTGGGTTCCAATCCTTCGACGCATTTCTCCGCAAATGTATCCATGCCGATGGAAAGCAGTTCGATCGAGCGCAGTACATTCGCGCCAATCATCGGTTTGAAGACGTTAAGCTCCAAATGCCCCTGCATCCCGCCAACGGTGACTGCCTGATGATTGCCGATCACTTGCGCGGCAACCATCGTTAGCATCTCGCATTGCGTGGGGTTCACCTTGCCGGGCATGATACTGCTACCCGGTTCGTTGGCGGGCAGGGATAGCTCGCCAAGCCCAGAGCGCGGGCCGGAGCCTAGCAGGCGGATATCATTTGCGATTTTGGTGAGGGAAACAGCCAAGGTGCCAAGCGTTCCCGACATTTGTACCATACCGTCATTGCTCGCCAGTGCCTCGAATTTATTGGGTGCTGGTTCGAAATGGATGTTGGTGTGATCGCTAATCTCGCGTGCGATATCTACGTCGAAATCCTGCGGCGCATTCAGGCCAGTACCAACAGCAGTACCGCCTTGCGCCAGCCGGTGGATATTATGCTGAACCGCGCCTTCAATTTGGGCATGGCCCTCGGTTAACTGCGCAACATAGCCGGAAAATTCCTGGCCCAATGTAATCGGAGTGGCGTCCTGCAAATGGGTGCGGCCGATCTTGACGATATCCTGCCATTCGGTGGTCTTTTCGCCAAGCGCTGCGGTCAGCTTCTCCAAAGCAGGCAAAAGCTGCTGATGCGTCGCCGTCGCGACCGCAACATGAATGGCGGTGGGAAAGCTATCGTTGGAGCTTTGCCCTTTGTTGACATGATCGTTGGGATGCACGGGTGATTTGCCGCCGCGTGTGCCGGAAAGCGCCTCGTTGGCGATGCCGGCGAGCACTTCGTTCATATTCATGTTGGACTGTGTGCCGCTGCCCGTTTGCCAGATGGTTAGCGGGAATTGGTCATCATGTTTGCCAGTCAATACCGCGTCGGCAGCGGCAACAATGACATCAGCAATTTCTGTCTCCATCGCGCCAGACTTCTTGTGTATGAGCGCCGCAGCGCGCTTCACATGGGCAAGGCCATAGACAATACCCATCGGCATGCGCTCATGCGGCGGGAAAGGAAAATTCTCGATGCTGCGCTGTGTCTGTGCGCCCCAATAGGCGGACGAAGCTACTTCTATGGGGCCGATGGAGTCCGTTTCTGTACGGGTGTCACCGCTCACTTCTTGCTACCGAAATCCACCGATACGACGTTGGAGCCGTCTTCCTGTGCTTCTGCAATCGCAGCACTGTCTTCATCATTTTCTGCCTCTTCATGCGGCTCAGGGCCTTCATCCGCGCCCTCGACATGGAATTGCAGGGCAAAGTCGACGGAAGGATCAACAAAGGATGTGATTGCTGCATATGGAACGACAAGATGCGATGGAATTTGGCTGAAAGACAGGCCAACTTCGAAATGGTCATCTTCGACCTTCAAATCCCAATATTTATGTTGCAGCACGATGGTCATTTCATCGGGGAAGCGCTCCATCAAATGCGCCGGGATGGATACACCGGGTGCCTGCGTTTTGAATGTGATGTAAAAATGATGCTCACCGGGAAGCCCATTGGCAGAAACTTCGCGCAAAACGCGGCCGACAACAGCGCGCAATGCTTCCTGCACCACATCGTCATAGGGAATCAGGCTTTCGGGCGTCTCATCACTCATGCGCGCATTGGTGGACTGACAGGCACGTGAAATCAAGGGAGTTTGTTGCAATTTGCACGTCTTCCCGTCTTGCCAAACGGGCTAGCGGTCTTATAGCCGCAATCATGCGAACCGCGAAAATAGAGCGCAACACCAAAGAAACCGAGATTTCTGTCGAGATCAATCTTGACGGAAAAGGCGTCTTTGATGTTGCAACCGGCATCGGTTTTCTGGACCATATGATCGAACAATTTTCGCGTCACTCAATGATTGATGTGAAGTGCCAGATCAAAGGCGATTTACATGTCGATCAGCATCACACCACCGAAGATAGCGCCATTGCGATAGGGCAAGCGATCGCGCAGGCGCTGGGCGATAAGGGCGGAATCATGCGTTATGGTAGCGCTTATTCGCCGATGGATGAAACGCTGTCGCGCGTAGCGCTCGATATTTCCGGGCGGCCTTATCTGATCTGGAATGCGGCCTTCTCGCAAGAACGTTTGGGCGAGATGGATACAGAGCTTTTCAAACATTGGTTCCATTCGGTCGCTGACAGCGCGGGATTAACGCTGCATATCGATTTGATCCACGGCGAGAATAATCACCATATTGCCGAGAGTATCTTTAAAGGCTTTGCCCGCGCAATGCGGCAAGCGGTCGAGATTGATCCGCGCAAAGAAGGCGCGGTGCCGTCAACCAAAGGCCAGCTTGGTGGCTGAAACAATCGCGCTGATCGATTATGGCGCGGGCAATCTCCATTCTGTGCATAATGCGTTGAAAGCCGCAGGCGCGGGGCATGTTGACGTGACGGATGATCCTGATGTGGTGGCAAAGGCGGACCGGATTGTGCTGCCCGGCGTTGGTGCATTCGGGGCGTGTATGGATGCGTTTTCGGCTATTGATGGAATGATCGATGCGCTCGAAACAAGCGTTCGCAAAGATGCTGTTCCGTTCCTAGGCATCTGCGTAGGCATGCAGCTGCTCGCCGATAAAGGCGTTGAGCATGGCACTACAGAAGGCCTCGGCTGGATTGGCGGGGAGGTTCGCGCGATTGAGAGCGACGATCCGACTATTAAAATTCCGCATATGGGTTGGAACAATGTGCAGGTGAAAGGCTCGCCGCCGATTGTCGAGCAAGGCGAGGCCTATTTTCTGCATGGCTATCAATTTGAAGCGGCGGATGAAGCGGATATTCTAGCGCGTACCGACCATGGCGGTCCGATTGTGGCGGCAGTCGGGAAAGACAATATCGTCGGCGTGCAGTTTCATCCCGAGAAAAGCCAAGCCTATGGTATCGCAACGCTTGCGCGTTTTTTGGAGTGGAGCCCATGATCGTATTTCCAGCAATTGATCTGAAAGCTGGCCAAGTGGTGCGCCTTTCCGAAGGTGAGATGGATAGCGCAACCGTCTATGCCGACGATCCAGCAGCGCAGGCTGTTCAATTTTCCGAACAAGGTGCAGAATTTCTGCATGTGGTTGATCTTGACGGGGCCTTTGCGGGCAAGCCGGAAAATGCCGAAGCCGTTGAGGCGATTGTGGAAGCATTCCCCGGTCATGTGCAGCTTGGCGGCGGTATCCGTAATGCAGCGACGGTCGAGCGTTGGTTCAATCTTGGCGTGTCGCGGCTGGTGATTGGGACGGCGGCGCTGAAAGATTCCGAATTTGTAAAAGCCGCAGCAAAGCAATGGGAGGGCGGCATTGTGGTGGCCGTCGATGCGCGCGACGGGATGGTGGCGACCGATGGCTGGGCAGAGAAGTCCGATATGCCGGTGATCGATCTCGCGCGGCGGTTTGAAGATGCGGGCGTTGCTTCTTTGTTATTCACGGACGTAGGCCGCGATGGCTTGTTGAAAGGCTGCAATATCGGCGCCACGGTGGAGCTGGCTCAGCAAGTTGATCTGCCCGTTATTGCGTCTGGCGGCGTGAAAGGGATTGACGATATCCACATGCTGAAATTGCAGGAAGGCGCTGGCATTGAAGGCGTGATTACCGGGCGCGCGATTTTTGAAGGACGGCTCGATTTGGCGACGGCCATAGCGATGGCAAACCGCGAATGACCGTCCGTATCCGCGTCATACCCTGTCTCGACGTTGCCGATGGCCGCGTGGTGAAGGGGGTGAATTTCGTTGATCTGGTCGATGCAGGTGATCCGGTTGAACAGGCCAAAGCTTATGACGCGGCTGGTGCGGATGAGCTGTGCTTTCTGGATATTGGCGCGAGCCATGAAGGGCGCGATACTATTCTGGACGTAGTTCGGCGCACCGCAGAAGTTTGCTTCATGCCGCTGACCGTGGGCGGCGGTGTGCGAAATGCCGAGGATGCGCGCGCTCTGCTGCTGGCTGGTGCCGATAAGGTTGCGGTAAACAGCGCTGCCGTGGCCCGACCAGAGGTGGTGGCCGAAATTGCAGAGCGGTTTGGCAGCCAATGCGTAGTGGC
>CAKZNA010000026.1 GCA_937129355.1 uncultured Sphingomonadales bacterium
GAAACCCAGCTTATAGATAATGGCAAGCAAGACTAAATCGTCACGCCCGGCACGCTTCACCGAATCCATATAGTCCAGCGGTCTCTTTCCGTCCGGTTGGCGCTGGCGGATAGATTTCCAGGTAGCTTGCCATCCGTTGTTCGCGTGGCTGGTAATATCGGGGTCCAGATTCGGGTCGTTGGCGTGTCGATGATGGTCCATATGGGTGACGCGCAGCAATTCAAACGGGTAAATTATCATCCAGCTCGTCGCATGGCCGACTAGCTCATTAAGCCAGCGCAGCTTTTGCCCAGGCCGCGCGATAATATCATGCTGCGCATCGTGGGTGGGTAGCTAGACAAGGCTCAGGCTGATTGTTGCGAGGATAAAGCCAAGCCAGAGCGGCATCACATCCAACAGAACCAGCGGCCAGAGCGAGAGCCAAAAGACCAAATTTCCGAATGCCCAAATGACCATGAGCCACGGAAACATGCCCGAATGTCTGCGTGCGATTTTTCGTTCGAGCTTGATCAGTTCGGCGTTGGAAAGCGCTGACAAATCCTCGGGCATAGAGACCATCTGTGTCATATCCAGCGGCCTTTAATTTGCGCGAACAACCCCCAGCCGCCGGCAATGATAAGAGCGAAGGTGAAGGCAGTTAGCCCGAATGGCGGCGTCCAGCCGAGTGCGGCCATGCCCTGCGCAATAACGGGCACCAGAAAGCCGAAAGCAAAAATTAGGGGGAGGAGGTAAATGATCGCACGAATGATTTTTTCCATTCCGTCACCCCCTCAAATAACGCCGCCCTTGCTCAAGCGCATTTCGCGCATGTTCCGCGCACTTCAATCACAGGGCGCACATCGGCAAAGCCTGCGCCCGTTGCCGCCTTGCGGACTGAACCCGACAATTTGTCATCATCAATATGGGTGGCGCTGCCGCAGCTATCGCAGATCAGGAAAATGCAGTCATGCTCGCAGCCCGGATGCGGGTTGGCAAGATAGGCGTTGGCGCTTTCAACGCGGTTGGCGAGGTTTTTGGCCACGAACAGATCGAGTATCCGGTAGACGCTGTTCGGTGCGACACGCTTTTCGCGCTTCTTTGAAACCAGATCGGCAATATCATAGGCGCTGGCAGGTTTTTCAAATGTTGCGAGCACATCGAAAATGTCAGACCGCATTCCCGTCCATTGTTCGCCAGCTTCGGTTAAAGTTGCGCGCGCAGCTTCCGCCAACGATTCGCCTTCATGTTCGTGATGCTGATGTTTGGTAGCCATAGGGGATATCTATGCGCGATTGAGGCCGAGCGCAATATTTGGTTCGGTTGATTTGTCAGACCCAGCTATGCTGGGCGCCTGACCAACTAACGCGTAGCGCGGTAATTCAGGTCGTGGCCTAGTGCAAGAATCGCAACACCGGCGATTGTGAAGAAAATCTCTCCATCGCCATGCGGTAGGGTCAAAGCGCCCGCCATTACGCCAATGCCCAGCGCGCCAATAGCGGCAGGCATCATAAAACCGTGATCCCAAAGGCCTTTGCCCAGCGCGAGCGTGCCAAAGGCAATGGCAAAGACCAGGCCAACTTCATGGATAATCGGATCAAGCAGCAAACCGCCAGCCGAGGCCAGCAGCGCCAACGCAACGGTCGTGGTCAGGCAATGGACAAGGCAAAGCCCGGCCAAGCCAAGGCCAAGACCGTCCAGCCACCCTTCAGTACGAGTGATTTTTTGCCACGTTAATACCAACATATGAGATGATATAACCACAATGGCTCAAGGTTACAATATCACATTTCATTTGGAGACGCATTTTTTTGCTGCTGTGATGTGAAGTCGGCAAGGCATAGTTGCAAGCCTTTAAACTGCGGCAGCATGCTTCTCAATCTCAAGCTATCTTGCGCTGTTTGGCGGCTGGCGGCATAGCGCATATATGAATCAATCTTCTGCAAATGGGACCGCATCGGCGATTGCCAATTGGCTGTTCGCTGTGGCCGTGATGGTTTTCATCATCGTGATTGTCGGCGGAATCACGCGCCTCACCGAATCAGGGCTATCGATCACGGAATGGAAGCCGTTGATGGGCACGCTGCCACCGCTTAGCGAGGCCGACTGGGTTTCGGAATTTGAAAAATACAAACAGATTCCCGAATATATCGAGATTAATGGCCCCGCTGGAATGGACCTCGCGGCGTTCAAATTCATCTATTTCTGGGAATGGTTTCACCGGCTTTGGGGCAGGTTGATCGGCGTTGCGGTCGCGCTTCCGCTGGCTTGGTTCTGGATAAAGGGCCAGATTCCCGCAGGATATAAGCTTCGCTTGCTCGCGGTTTTGTCCCTCATAGGGCTTCAAGGAGCAATCGGCTGGTGGATGGTTTCGTCGGGACTGGAAACGCGAACCGACGTTAGCCACTACCGGTTGGCAGCGCATCTGCTGACCGCGCTCTTCATCCTTGGCGGTTTAATCTGGACCGCGCTTGATCTTAAAGCATTGGCGCGCAGCATGGCAGCAAAACCTGCCCGTCTAACCGGGCTTTCACTGGCAGTCTTAACCATCCTTTCCATCCAATTACTATTCGGTGCATGGGTGGCTGGCCTGAATGCGGGTTATGTTTCAAACACTTGGCCGATGATGGCCGGGAAGCTGTTCCCCGAGGGTATCGAGTGGCGTCATGGCGCGCTGTTTGCCATGATCAATGACCCTTTCCTAACCCACTTTATCCATCGCTGGTGGGCGTGGATCACCGTTATCGCCCTCGTTATTCTTGCGCGCAAGCTCCGCAAACACGCGCGGATAATCTCGGTCGCGATACATACGGCATTTGGTATTCAGATATTGCTCGGCATCGCGACAGTGATGACGGGCATGAACATAACGCTCGCGGTTCTGCATCAGGCCGTGGGGGCGCTGGTGGTTGCAAGCGCAGTTTGGGGCGCGCATCATCTGGGACAGCGGTCAGAAGAAGCCGCATGAGCGAGATCGCGCTCATATATACGCTCTTTCCAAGCAGCGCCGAAGCTGAACGGGTCTGCAAGACGTTGCTGCAAGAAAATCTGGTCGCTTGCGCCAACCGTTTCGCGCCCGCCATTTCGCATTTTCGTTGGGAAGGCGAGGTGCAAGCGCAGGAGGAACATCCGGTATTGCTCAAAGCAAATTTGGACAAGGCCGAACAAGCGCGCGACAGATTGGCCGAGTTGCATAGCTATGACCTCCCGGCCATTGTGATGTGGCCGGCCACAACAGATGCGCCTTTTGCAGGATGGATAGACGAACAAGTCGCATAATGGCCACATAGGGTATTATTTTACCCGCCTTAAGAAGCGCTATTTTGCTTGACTATAGAGCATCACATCGCCATTAGCGCGCCTTCATTCGCTTCCGGAGCAGTTTTCGAGAGGCGATTCACTTACTCATTTTTGGAGGTTCGATCAGGCGCATATGAAGACGCTGTCCAAACAAACGAAATCGATCCGTCCGCAGGATGTTGAAAAAGACTGGATCATCATTGATGCAGACGGTCTGGTTGTTGGCCGCGTTGCCAGCATCATCGCCAATATCCTGCGCGGAAAGCATAAAGCCACTTACACACCGCATGTTGATTGCGGCGATCACGTCATTGTCATCAATGCAGACAAAGTGCGCTTCACCGGAAACAAGCTGAAGAATAAGCGCTACTATCGCCACACCGGCTATATTGGCGGTATCAAGGAAACCTCGCCCGAGCGCATCCTTGAAGGCAAATTCCCTGAACGTGTGATGGAAAAAGCGGTTGAACGCATGATTCCGCGCGGACCGCTTGGCCGCGCTCAGATGCGCGCGCTTCACCTGTATAACGGCACCGAGCATCCGCATGACGGACAGTCGCCTAAGCCGCTCGACGTTGCTTCCATGAACACCAAAAATAAGGTGCGTGTATAATGACGATAAACACCGACGATAAGGAAAACACAGCAACCTCGCTCGCCGATCTGGATAAGGTCGCTGGCGAAGCTGTGGCCGAGGCAGCAGCCGAAACCGAAGCTCCTGCCCAGCCAGCTCAACCAGCCCCGCCGCTGCGCGAGCAAGAGATTGACGATTTGGGCCGCGCTTATGCAACTGGCCGCCGTAAAGATGCGGTTGCCCGCGTTTGGCTAAAGCCTGGTAAAGGCGCAATCACCGTCAATGGCCGTGATCAGGCCGTGTATTTTGCACGCCCGTCGCTGCGGCTGGTGATTAACCAGCCTTTCGACGTGACCGAACGCCGCGGACAATATGACATTGTCGCCACCGTAAAAGGCGGCGGACTTTCGGGTCAGGCCGGTGCGGTAAAGCATGCAATCTCGCAAGCGCTTACCCGTTATGAGCCTGCTCTTCGCGGTGCTGTTAAAGCCGAAGGCTTCCTCACCCGCGACAGCCGCGTTGTGGAACGTAAAAAATACGGCCGTGCGAAAGCGCGCCGGAGCTTCCAGTTCTCCAAGCGTTAATCGGTCCATACCTGATTTCAAAATTAAAGACGGCTCTGCAGAAATGCGGGGCCGTTTCTTTTTTAGAGCTTCACTGCAAGCGTATAGAATGGAATAAGCGCGCGCTATGCTGAAATATATCATCATCGGTCTTGTCGTTGCGCTCTGCGCATTTGGTATCTGGTTCTACACTCTATCCGGGCCGCAAAAACTGGATTTTGGCGACCGTTGGTATTGGGGTAGCGCGGAAGAGGCTGGCGAAACGAAGCTAGCAATAGCATTCGGCGATGATGAGCGTCAGCGGCTTGATGTCTATAGCCCTGCGGAAAAAGGCGTGCATCCGGTTCTGGTCTTCTTCCATGGCGGCAGCTGGTATCACGGCGAGCGCGAAGGATATGCCTTCCTTGGCCGCGCTTTTGCATCGCGCGGATATGTCACGGTCATCGCGGATTACCGGAAATTTCCCGATGTGAAATTCCCGGCTTTTGTGGAAGATACGGCAGATGCCGTTGCTTGGACGCATGGCAATATCGCAAAGCATGGCGGCGACCCCGAACGTATTTTCCTCATGGGCCATAGCGCGGGCGCACATCTTTCGATGCTGGCGACGCTCGACCCGCAATGGCTGGCGCGCAAGAAACTGGATAGCAGTATCGTCAAAGGCGTAATCGGGCTGGCTGGCCCCTTCGATTTCCTGCCCTTCGATAAAGATGGATCGGCAGACAAAGCGATGGGTGATTGGCCGCGCGAAAAGGAGACACAGCCGATTACCTATGCACGCGGCGATGCCCCGCCTTTGCTATTGCTGCAAGGAGGCGATGACAGTTTGGTGGGCGCGCATAATAGTGAGAATCTGAAAGCGGCGATAGTGAAAGCAGGCGGCAAAGCAGATTATAAACTCTATAAAGACGTCGATCATTATGAGATTATCATGGCCGTCGCCCGTCCGTTCCGTGACAAGGCAACGGTGATCGAAGATTCGGTTGCATTCATGCAAAGCACAGAAAAAAGACTGGCCGTGAAGTGACGCAAAAATCAGTCATCATTCTGGCCGGAACGCGCCCCGGCGGCGACCCGCTTGCCAAGAAATTTGGCGTGCCGGGCAAAGCGTTCATTCCGTTAAATGGCGAACCGATGCTGGGTTATGTCGTGCGGCAATTTCTGGACAGGCCCGATATTGGAAACATCCATATCGTGACGCAATTGGGCCAGCTTTTGCGCGGTGATCCCGGCACGGCTTGGATCGCGGAAGATAGCCGCGTCCAAATCCACCCGAGCCTGCCCACCATCGCGGCGAGCCTGAGGCAGCTATTCAAGTCAGGAATCGTTGGATTTCCTGCATTGGTTACAACGGGCGACAATGCGCTGATCGACAGCCAGACTATCGATCAGATGCTCGTCCAATCCGGCGAAGACGATGTCGGAATTGGCCTGGTTGAAAAGCGTATTCTGCTGGCGAAATATCCGGAAAGCAAACGCACTTGGTTGAAGCTTCGCGGCGGACAATATAGCGGCGCCAATCTATTTTATCTGGGTTCGGCAAAAGCGCTGGAAATGATCGAGCTATGGGCGCGCGTAGAGCAAGACCGCAAAAAAGGCTGGAAGATATTCACGCTATTCGGGCCGGTTCTGTTGTTTCTAGCCGTCACGCGTCAGATCAGCCTGAACGGCCTTGGCAAAAAACTCTCCCGGAAATTTGATCTCAAAATCTCCGCAACGCCGCTGGATCAAGCCGAAGCCTGTATGGATGTAGATAAGGCCGAAGACGTGGAGATTGCAGAACGCGTCTTGAAAAGCCGCAGCTGAACTGGCCGGTAAAACTAGCGCATTCCCCGGATCAATCGGATGCCAAATGTTAGCGACAAAATGATCGTTACAATCGCACCACCAAACACCGATGCCGCGGCCGCCATCACGCCATATTTTGTGAGGTAAAGCGCTAGCCCCGTCATGGTGACGGCGAGGGCGACCAAACGGATGGCGGTGGAAATATGGGGCCGGCCAGCCGCCTGTAGCAGCGGGTCCAACCCGAGCCCGATCAATCCGGCAGCGGTCGCCGCGCCTAGCAGAACAAGTAGCGGATAGGCGCCAGCAAATTCTTCGCCGGCCATGAGGACTAGGATAAATTTGCCAAGCAGCACCAGCAAAATGATAACGCCAATGCCGCTGACGGTCGACATACGCAGACTGCGCAGAAACAGACGGATGAATTCTGGTCGGTCGCCGCCCTCGTAAATACGCGATAATTCAGTGAACAATGGCCGGGCAAATATATCGGACAAGCGCACCAGACTATTGGCCAGTTGGTTGGCAAGCCGGAACAGGCCTGCCGGTGCAGCCCCAACAAAAAACCCGACGATAATCACGACCAAATGCTCGCGCATAGAGGCAACAAAATTCACCAGATTTGTATTGAAGAAAAAATTCCAAAAGCCGCTGGTTTCTTCCGCAAGGCTGGCGATTTTTTGACGCGACATGCCGGCGCGGTCGAGCGGCGCATTTCGTTTCACCATTGTCCAATATACAATCGTGCTCAATATTTCTGCCAGCGCCCAGACGATCAGGAAATATTCCAGCTTCGGACCGATGGCGAGCACGGTCAGTGCGCCGATCATCCGCCCGATGGGGATCATGGAATCGGCCAGCGCGCCATCACGGAAACGGTCATGCACCCGCAATATCCCGCGCGCGCTGGACCGCGGACATAGCATGATGGCGATGGCCATAATCGTCGCGACGGAAATTAGATTCGGTGCCCATTCGAATTTCGCGCCAACCGCCTGCATGATGAAATAGATCGCGACCGACGCCAGCAGTCCGCCCATAATTTCGAGCCGCAGGCAGCGCATCGCGACGGAGGCAAATTTCTCGCGGTCTTTGTTCAACAAATGCGGTACGCCAAATTTGACGATCGTCTGCCAGGTTTCAAACCGCAAAAATGCCGCCATCAACCGCGTCGTGGCCATGATCATCGCAAATAAACCAAAGCCTGCCGGGCCGAGGCGCTGTCTGGCGTGATGTCAGCCCTTGGCATCACCCGCGACAGCCATGTGGTGGCCTATGACGATGAAGGCGGCGGTTGGGCAGGACGTCTTATCTGGACTCTCGATGTCAGTGGGCACCAACAATACTCCTATTTAGATGGTTTTCTAAATTGTTCTTAATATTGCCCAGATAATGGAGAACGGTCTCGACCAACATTAACTTATCTTCGATACCAACCGATTCCGGCCATCCCATCACAGCATCAAGGCTAAAGCTAATACCTTAAGGTTATCACACTATTGCTTCACTTTCACAAGGTCGCTTTTTACGAAACGCGACCAATAGGCTGCTTGGCCAAGCATGAACATCATCAGAAACTGGATAGGGTTAGAGTAGAAATGAAATTCTTTATATAACATTGTCACAGCGAGTAAAAACAGACCGATTGAACCCACTCTGAGGAAAACACGATGAATCTCAGGAATAGCTTCGTTTTTGGCAACGCGTGCCGAGATTCGAGCGCCGGATAGTAGTACAAGAAGAAAGGCTAAATGCCCCAAAATTCCAGTTTCCCATAGCAGAACAATGGTGGAAGATCTTTTTAGTACATAGGAGTAACGACTCGCCAACTCACCCACGCCAACTCTACTGGCATGGGTCGATCCCATCCCATAGCCAAACAAGCTGTGCTTCAGGTCACCGCTTTTGACATTAATGTCCCACCAGTTCACCAAATGGTGAACACGCCC
>CAKZNA010000027.1 GCA_937129355.1 uncultured Sphingomonadales bacterium
TGGCAATTCCACCTACGCACCCGCCAAAGCGGGCGGCTCGGCAAATGCCCCCATTGCTGCGGGGGGATACACAGGCGTCAATTTGGTGCGGCCCGAAATGGCCAATGGCCGGACATCACCCTCGGAATATCGCCTGCGCTTTACCGACCAGTTTATCCTGCGCATTACCGATGCAGCGGAAAGCCGCTGGCTGGAAACGCCGCTGGAGCAATCTTTCACAGTTTCCCGCCGCGTGGACCGTATCGGGGCGGAATTGGAAGGCACCGCAATAGAGTTAAAGCCACATCCCGCGATGCAGAGCAGCGCGGTCTTTCCCGGCAGCATCCAATGCCCGCCATCGGGAAACCCCTTCCTGCTGGGACCCGATGCGCAAACAACGGGCGGCTATCCGCGCATCGCACAGGTAATTCGTGCCGACAGGCATTTGATAGGACAATTGCGTCCCAGCGCGCAGGTGATGCTGCAACGCGTAAAACCGGCAGAAGCGCAGAGCCTCTACCGGTCAAAGCTTGAATTGTTACGAAAGCTACAGCCGGATATGCGGCTGGACTAAGCTATTAAGCTTAGCCTTCTTTCTTCTTGAGGCTCAAACCACCGAAACGCTTGTTGAACTGTGCAACACGGCCGCCTGCATCCATAAGACGCTGGTTACCGCCGGTCCATGCCGGATGCGAAGTCGGATCAATGTCGAGGGTCATTGTATCGCCTTCTTTGCCCCATGTAGAACGGGTTTCAAAGGTCGAACCATCGGTCATCTGCACCTTGATCATGTGGTAATCGGGGTGGATGTCTTTTTGCATTTCTTTGCTCCAATAAAACACTGGTTTCCGACCAGCGCCAATGAGGGAAGCGAAGCCACTAGCGGCAGCGCAAGGGATTCGCAAGTCTTTGCGTAAATTTTGTCTCTATTCCGGTGGGTCGGCAATCATCGCCATGAAATCGGCTTGCGAGGCAACCTTGTCGCCGATCATCGCCTTGCCGGCGAAACGGCAAGCGCGCTTGCTTTTCTGCGTGAACTCCACATTCAGATGCAGCAGGCACCCCGGTTCAACCGGCGCCCTGAATTTCGCATTGTCGATCGACATAAAATAAACAAGCTTACCGGAACCGGCAAGGCCGAGGCTTTCCATCGCAAGTACGCCCGCGGCCTGCGCCAATGCCTCAATCTGCATCACGCCCGGCATAATCGGGCGGCCGGGGAAATGACCCTGAAAATAGGGTTCATTCATGCTGACCGCTTTGACCGCGCTTATGCGTTCATCAAGGACAAGCTCTTCCACGCGGTCGACAAGCAGCATGGGGTAGCGATGCGGAAGCACCGCCATAACCCGGCGGACGTCGTAATTGCTAAAATCCCCCATGGCCAACCAGCTCGCTTTTTTAGCGGCTAGAAGGTTGCGGAGCGGGCTGAGCCGGCCGTGCAGCCGCAGCTTGAGCAGCCTGATAGCGGGCAGCTTGACCCAGAATGGTCTGAATCTGCTTGTAGATAGCCGCACCCTGACGCGAAGGCTTCCAATCGGCGGGCGGCGTCGTGCCAACTGCCGGAACCAGCTTGTTTAATTCGAGTACGATTGCTGGTGTTACATCGACGGCTTTGGGTGCATATAAAAATGCATCAGGAGCAAGAATAATGTTAATTTTCTTGGCCTTGATAACCGCAGTTTGAGCAGCATCATATTGCTTGGCAATCGATTCAATTGCGAAAATCTGTGCTTTTGCGATTGGTGCCTGCAACTGTTGAATTTCAAGATTCTTTTGATCAACCTGCTGCAAGACGGGGTTTTTCGCCCTCACCGCCGCATCGACTTCGGCTTGATCCAGCACTTTGTCGCCATTGGTATCCAGCTTGGCGTTCAGGCCATTTATTTCCTGGCTCTTCGCCTGGATTTGCTGGCTGTAAGACGCATAGGTTGTCCCGATGGCTTTATACGCTTCGCTGAAAGCTTTCGCCTGGACGATTGCTTGAACGGTATCGGCTGTCGCAATGCCGGCAACTTGCGCGTTTGCAGATGTCGCTGAAAGCGCTGCCGTGGCCAGTGTAATGGCCGCGATGGCCTTTTTTTGAATAGTCATTAGAATTGTGTTCCTACGTTGAATGTGAATAATTTCGTGTCATCGCCAGCCTTCTTAATAATGGCTCTGGCTATATCGATCCTGAACGGACCAAA
>CAKZNA010000028.1 GCA_937129355.1 uncultured Sphingomonadales bacterium
CATCTTCGCGCATTCCGCCGCATCGCTGCGGCTTTCCTCTCCGGTAAAGCGGCTGGGCAGCATCACGCACCAGACCCGGTCCGGCCCCAAAGCATCCGCCGCGATGGCCGCACAAAGCGCGCTGTCGATACCGCCGGATAGGCCCAGCACGATGCCTGGGAAGCGGTTGGTATCGACATAGTCGCGCAGACCAACCACCATGGCGCTGTAAATATCTTCGGGATGTTCCTGCCATGTGGAAAGTGCGCCGCTTTCGCATGTCCATGCTGCGCCGTCTTTGCTCCAGCGGGTGATGCAAAGCTCTTCGCTCCAATCGGGAAGGCGCTGCGCGGTGCTGCCGTCGCTATTGAGCACGAAGGAGCAACCGTCGAAAACCAGCTCATCCTGCCCGCCCACGCGGTTGAGGAATATAAGCGGCAATCCAGTCTCGCTGACACGGCCGCCAAAAACTTCGGTCAGGCGGTGGTCGTCTTTGTCGATTTCATACGGGCTGCCATTGACGGAAATCAGAAGCTCTGCGCCCTCTTGTTTCAGATGCGCACTGACCTTGGGCAGCCAGCCATCCTCACAAATGGGAAGGCCCAGCTTTACGCCGCGAAAGGTGACGGGTTCGGGCAGGTCTCCGCTTTCAAAAATCCGTTTCTCGTCAAATGTCCCATAATTGGGAAGCTCGTGCTTATAACGCAGATCTGCAATCTTCCCGCCATCAAGGATCGCTACCCCATTGTAGAGCTTTCCGTCTTCGACAAAGATACTGCCCACCAACATTGCGGGCCCGCCATCTGCGGTCGCCTTTGCGAGTGTTTCCAGCTCGGCTGCTGCTGCACGCTGGAATGCGGGCTTCAAAACCAGATCTTCTGCAGGGTAGCCTATCAGCTGCTGTTCGGGATAGATGATTAGGTCGGTTGCGGCCTCGGCCTCCACCGCCTTGCTGCGCCATTCCAACATGGCGGCGGCATTGCCCGAAAGATCGCCCACGCGTTGATTAAGCTGGGCCATGGCGATGATGAGGGATTTGGTCATGCGGCCCGTGATAAGAGGCGCGGCGCAGTGCGGCAATATATTTCCTCGGTCGGACTACCCAAATGCAAGAATGCTCATGATCCGTCCGGGTATGAAGGAAAACAGACCGGCAACTACCAGCCCAATATAGACACCGCGTATCGCGCTTTCATGCCCCCTCACATCGCCTCTGCGGATTGCCCATATAGCAATCGGAATAGACACGAGTGTCATCACCGAAAAAATGTGAATGAAGCTAAAGCCCGTGCCGGCGATCCCCGTTCCGGGCCGTCCGATGAAAAGGGCCGCAATGGCAGTTATCATCATCAAAGCCGCCCATATCCGCCCGAGTAGCTTATGCAGCGCATCGCCCTTCCTGCGCCACAGTACATATCCGCCGAGCGGTATTGCCGGGATCACGGTGGCAAGATGGATGGTGACCGGCAGGGTAAACCGGCTGGAAAGGTCTGGCGGGGCGCTGCCAACCGCATAGCCGCCGGACATGGAGGATAGCGCCATCAAAGTGAATGTCCCCAAAGCGGTCGCACCGGCCATGAGCAGATATTGGAATATCTTATTGGTGTTTGGCGTGTCTGTTTTCGTTTGTTGTGTCATTTCTGTGTCCACCAGGTTGCTGCTTGGGCCCCAGAATGATGCTTTCGCTGCGCTTTTCCAGCGCTGATACGTAAAGCGCTTTGCTTTATGCGTGGAAGGCCCCATATTGCCGCCTCTGCCCATTCACGAAGCGCGAACGGGCATTGGGTTTCGCGGAAAGGGCGGTTATGAATCTGGGCAAACGGCTATCGGTAGAAATATTGATGATCGTTTTGATCGGTTTGCTGCTTGGCCTGATGGGGCCGTTCGGAACCTATCCTATGCCGACCGGCATTAGGCTGATCTATTGGGTTGGCTTCATCCTTGTGGGCTATCTCATTTTTCGCCCGATCAGCTTTGTCGCAGACTGGATTTCTGATGTCTCGGCCGCACCGGGATGGATGGCGACAATCATGTCCACGGCGGTAGCGTCGTTTCCGCTCACCATTTTGATTGCGCTGGCGATTGGCGGATTTCGTGTGACTGGCAATGCGATGCTGCTTGATGGTTTCGGGCTGCTTTATCTGCAAGTCGCCGCCATTGGCATCGGCATATTTCTGCTGATGCGTTTGCTGTTTGGTGCGGAGCCCGATGGAGTGACGCCGCCGCCCGCCGCACTGAAGGGCCAGCCGAGCCCGTCATCATCGCCCGACGCCCCGCAGACACCGCCCGAATATTTGCTGCATAAACGCTTGCCGCTCAGCTTCGCCGGGCCGGTCGCTGCGTTGGGGGTTGAGGACCATTATGTCCGCGTGTTTGGTGAGGGCGGTGATTCTGAAATGCTGCTGATGCGTTTGTCCGATGCCATCGCGGAGATGGATGGTGCGGATGGCTTGCAGGTCCATCGCAGCTGGTGGGTCGCGCGCCGCGCCGTCGAAGGCTTTGAACGGGATGGAAGACAAGTCACCTTGTTGCTTGCCAGCGGCCTGAAAGTCCCGGTTTCTAGGAGTAATGTTTCCGCCGTCCGGCGCGCCGGTTTTTTATCGTGAAAACCACTTGCCGATTGGGTGCTACCCTCGCTAACAGGCTGTCACATAAGATCGGTTTTGGGCAGAGGAAATTTCCATGAAAATTATGGCTGGCAATAGCAATCTACCGCTTGCAAAAAGCATTGCGGACTATCTTGACTTGCCGCTCGTCGATGCCAGCGTGCGGCGGTTCGCTGACGAAGAAATTTTCGTTGAAATTCACGAAAATATGCGCGGTGAAGATGTGTTCGTGGTTCAGTCCACCAGCTATCCAGCGAACGATAATCTGATGGAATTGTTGATCAGCATCGACGCCCTGCGCCGCGCATCTGCTCGCCGGATAACGGCTGTGCTTCCCTATTTTGGTTACGCACGTCAGGACAGAAAGCCAGGGCCGCGCACGCCTATTTCGGCTAAGCTGGTCGCCAACCTGATTACCGAGGCAGGCGCGGATCGTGTGCTTACAGTCGATTTACATGCCGGGCAGATTCAGGGCTTTTTCGATATTCCAACCGACAATCTTTTCGCGGGGCCAGTGATGAGCGCGGATATCCTCTCGCGCCATGCGGATAAAAATGTGATGGTTGTCTCGCCGGATGTTGGCGGTGTCGTGCGCGCACGCGGGCTTGCCAAACGGCTCAACAATGCGCCGCTGGCCATCGTTGACAAACGCCGCGAAAAGGCGGGCGAAAGCGAAGTGATGAATATCATCGGCGATGTGAAGGATCGCTTTTGTATTTTGATCGACGATATTGCCGATAGCGCAGGCACATTGTGCAATGCCGCCGAAGCCCTAAAAGCGCAGGGAGCAACCGACGTCGCCGCCTATATTACGCATGGTGTGCTTTCGGGCAAAGCGGTCGAGCGCATTAACAATTCCGGCCTTCGCAAGGTTGTGATTACCGATACCATTCAGGCCTCCGCCGAAGCATTGGATAGCGCGAAAATTCGGGTGCTGCCGATTGCAGAGTTGCTGGGCGAGGCGATGAAACGGATTGCTGACGAAAGTTCGGTGTCCAGCCTGTTCGATTGATATTTAGGCTAACGTAGTCCACCATGAGGCCCTCAAATGCAGCTTCCTTCATTTGAACAACTAATCCGGTATCGCATTCACATCGCAATATTGGCGATTGTCATTTGCGCATTCACATGGGCGACTGAATTGCTCGGCTGGGTTTATGTTTGCCCCTATTGCCGGACGCAGCGCACCGTTATCGGATTGCTCGGGTTATTGCTGCTTGCCAATCCGCAACATTGGTTGAACCGCTGGATCGCCTCTTCGCTTGCTGTGCTTGGCCTTGTCGTTGCAGCCATGCAGCATTTCAACGGCTGGAAAAAAATCATGTCAGGCAAATTCACCTGGGGTGAATATTGGTATTCCAACGCATGGGTATTGTCCGGTTGTGCGATATTCATCATCACCGGCCTCATACTCTTTCTGTGGAGCTGGAGGCCGGTTTCAAAATGACGGCTGGTTTTCACCAGCGTCATTGATCTCTGCCATTTTCTAGCCTGCTGTTTTGACTTCTTTGAGCATGCCTTCGGCAGTCTGACGTAATTTACCCACAAGAACATAGCGTCCAGATTTGAGCGAGGCTTCAAGAAATCCGCGTGCCTCTTGCATATTACCTTGTTTATACAGGCTCGCACCCAACATCAGGTTTGTTACCGGGTGTTTGGCCGCCCAACGATGGGCCTTTTTAAATTGCTTTGTTGCAGCATCAAAATTGCCGGCTTCAAATTGTACCAAGCCTTTTTCAAGACGGTATTTTGCTCGAAAATTGTCGCTGACCACATTGGCCCCGCCAAAATCAGGCGATGCAGGAACTGTGCCATATGACCCTGTGTCATGCTTTTGAAGGCTCCCGGCTGTCGCGGTCGTGGATAGGCCCAAAGCAAGGCATCCAGTAAGTACAAGTGATAGAGTTTTCATGATCTTCTCCGCCAATATAGATTGCCCCTCGTCACTATAGTTGTAACACAGGGTTCAATATTGTCAAAATGAGACCGATTTTCAGGAGGTAACAGAATATGGTGGGCGCAGCGGCAGCGGATATTGGTCTGGCGAATCAACTTGCTGATGCGGCGGGGGATGCCATTCGTCCGTTTTACCGTGCCGAGTTTATTCATGAAGCCAAAGATGATGCCTCTCCCGTTACCGAAGCCGACCGGGCGGCGGAGGCTGTGATGCGCAAGCTAATCGAGGAGGCCTACCCTCAAGACGCCATTATTGGCGAGGAATATGGCGAGAAAACAGGAACAAGCGGGCGGACCTGGGTGCTCGATCCGATCGATGGCACGATTAGCTTTATGGCGGGGCGACCGATTTTCGGCACGCTGATTGCGCTGTTGCAGGATGGCTTCCCTGTGATGGGCGTGCTCGACCAATGTATCAGCGGCGAACGCTGGGTTGGTATAACGGGCGAGGAAACCACACTGAATGGCGAACCGGTTACCACGCGCAAATGCCGGGAGCTATCCGGTGCAACGCTTGCATCTTCAGGCCCGCAATATTTTGACGATCATTCGGCGCAGCATTTCATGGCGCTGGCGGCAAAGACCAACAAGCGCACTGTATGGGGTGGCGATTGTTATAATTACGGACTGCTCGCTGCAGGCCATCTCGATTTGGTGGTGGAGACGGGGCTGAAGCTGCATGACTTTGCTGCGCTGGTTCCGATTGTCGAGGGCGCGGGCGGCATAATGTGCGACTGGAATGGCGACCCGCTGCACGCGGAGAGCGCTGGCGATGTAATCGCGCTAGGCGAACCAGCGCGGTTGGAGGAAGTGCTGGAGGGGTTAGCCTGCGATCACTGAGCCGTGACTAGATCATTCCCGCCTCATCAATTTCTGGTCGATGATCAAAAAAATGGATCTGCATTTCTATTGCGCCCTCCGGTTCGACGTGATGCTGTAACTCGCTTTCAATAATCTGCGTCTCTCCGCCTCGCATAGTCCGCTGCTGTTCGGGCCTATCTTCACCCGCCTCGATTACATAGGTCACAGTCCCCGATAGAATTTCCAACAAACCCCACACGCCAGCTTTTGTGGAATGCGCCTCCTTCAATCCGGCGGGCAGGGTTGCCTCGGTGAAGATGGGCGTTGATTTATACGGCTTGCTCGTCACGAGACGATGGCGACCATTATGGCAATCGCCATTCCAAATAGCGCGAACATGGCGGGCACCACCAGAACTTGAGAGGCGACCGCCGATAATTCCAGATCGCCAGATATGGTCTGGAGCCGGCCATCTTTCCATTGTGAATTACGGTTGCCGTTGATTGCATTTCCCAAGCCGGACAGGATGCCCGCCGTTCCGAAATACATGCCTGTGTAGAGTACCGAGATGATAATCATCATCAATGCGCCGCCATCGCTTCCCGTTGCGATCAATAATCCGCCAAAGAAGATGGCGTAACAAGCCAGCATTGCCGTCCATATCCATGAAGGCAGGCCAAATGTACGCAACTCCGGCTGAGCCTTGGCGGGGGCTTTCTCGCTGAGTGGCAGTTCTTCAGCATATTCGTCTTGCGTGACTGCGGCGATATTTGTTTCATCTAATAGCATGTGACTTTACTCCGTCAGTTTGGTGTTATGTGTTGCCCCGCATTTTATGCGCTTCTATCCCGGCGAGCAGGCTCTGGCCGACCATCTCCGCCTTTTGCGCGAAAAAGGCCGCTGCCTTTGTATTGGGCGCAATGTCAGCAAGCGTGTCGTTGAACAGCGAAAGCCAATGCCGAAAATGCGCTTCGCCAAGGCCGTGAATGGCAACATGTTTCAGCATCGGATTGCCCTTGAAGCGACCCGACTCAATCGCGATTGATCCCCAGAAATCTTTCATTCGAGCAAGATGTGGTTCCCAGTTGGAAATATGCTTCTCGAAAATAGGGCCGAGCAGCGCGTCGGCGCGTACGCGCTGATAAAACTCGTCGACGAGGCGCGAGATAAAGGCATCAGTAATGCCAATCGATGCCGCGAATTCGGCCTTGTCTTTGCGCGCTTCCATGGTGATGGGATGTGTCATTTGCGAGTCTCATAAAAGGTATTTGAAATATACTTTATGGCAGCTTGCATATAAAAGCAATATATAATATGCATCTTATATGAGGCTCACCACACAAACCGACTATGCGCTGCGCATGCTGATTTTTCTGGAAGTGATGTCGGATGTTGGCAGCCACCGTATCGATGATGTTGCCAAACATTACGGCATTTCCAAAAACCACCTGATGAAGGTCGCGCAGAAATTGTCAGCCGCCGGTTTTATCGAGAGCAAACGCGGACGCGGCGGTGGGCTATCACTGTCAAAACCCGCGGCGCAGATAAATATTGGTGATGTCGTGCGGCAGATGGAAGAGGTCGATCAATTCGTCGAATGCCACACCGCCAGCAATAATTGCCTGATTACACCTGTATGCGGGTTGAAGGGCATTTTTGAAGGTGCGACGGCGGCCTTTCTGGCGCATCTGGATCATTTCACTCTTGCCGATACGATTTCCAACCCGAAGAAATTTCTCACCCTGTTTGAACGCGAGGCGGCCTAGCTCGCCTTGGGTTTCAGAAATCCTGTAGCAGCCGTTTCAAGCCCTCACGTCCTGCCTGCGCGTGCCGCGGATTATCCCCGATGCCCGTTGATAGCAGGATAGTGGAAAAGGATAGCGCCCACCCCATCGCGCGCAGCCGTAATTCCGCATCTAGGCCATAAGCATTGAGTCCTGCTTGACGCGCATCCGCATCATCAAAGAACAACCAGAATGCAGCGAGGTCTGTCGCGGGATCGCCGCTGCAAATATCGCCCCAATCGACAATGGCGCTGAACATGCCCTTATGCACCAGCACATTGGCATAGTGCAGATCACCATGCAGTCATACGGGGGTTTCGGGCGGCGGTAGATGTTTGGCCTTTTCCCAAAGTGCGACAAGTTCCGGCGTGAGCGGCTCGCCTTTGTCGACCATTATCTGCCACCCCTGCTTCAGTGTTTCATCGCGGTTGATTAAGGGCACACCGCGATGCGTGTTGGCGGGCGCCCTATTTTCTTTTGGGCCGTCATCGGGCCTGTGCAGCGCGCACAGAAAGCCTGCCAGTTGCGGTGCTGCTTCGGGCAAAAGCTCTTCGCGATCCGGATTATTGCCCGCAAATTTCGGGATCAACAGCCATGGCCATGGATAGCCATGCCCTGGCTTTCCGGCATAGATGTAGGCAGGGACGGGGATGGGGAGGTTGTCGGCAAGTGGCGGCAAATAAATCCGCTCATGTTCCAATAGCTCAATCGCGACTTCCCGCCGCGGCAACCGCGCGACATATTCGTCGCCAACCGAGAACATATAATTGTCCCAGCCATTACCCATCGGCGTGACTGGCAAATGCGCCAGATCCGGACATTGATCCGCGATCAGCGCGGCCACGATGGCGCTGTCTAGATCTACTTCTGCGGGAGGGGTGCGGGACATGGCTGGCGCTATCAACGAATGCGGGGTTATCTGCAAGCCCGGAAAGCTAGCGAATCCGTCATTCAGCTTGCATTCGGCGCGAATCCCGTTATACGCGCGCATTCCGATGAGCATAGCTGGCCAGTTAGGGCTGCCATGTTAGCTTGAAAACGGTACCAACCAAAGGAGACCAAAATGCCCAAGCTCAAGACCAAAAGTGGTGTGAAGAAACGCTTCAAAATCACCGCGACCGGCAAGATCAAACATGGCGCCGTTGGCAAACGCCACCGCCTGATCAGCCATAACAGCAAATATATCCGCCAGCATCGCGGTACCGATACAATTTCGGATGCAGATGCGAAAACAATCAAAAAATGGGCGCCATACGGTTTGAAATAACCGCTTGCTTGCGATCAAAACAGATTAGAAGGATATATTGAAATGGCACGTGTCAAACGGGGTGTAGCTACCCGCGCAAAACATAAAAAAGTATTAGAGCAGGCAAAGGGCTATTATGGTCGCCGCAAAAATACCATCCGCGTCGCTCGTCAGGCTGTCGAAAAAGCCGGCCAGTATGCGTATCGCGACCGCAAGGTCAAAAAACGGAATTTCCGTTCGCTTTGGATCCAGCGTATTAACGCCGCTGTCCGTGAAGAAGGCCTGACCTATGCCCGTTTCATGCATGGCATGAAGCTGGCGGGTATCGAACTGGACCGTAAAGTCCTTGCCGATCTTGCGATGCATGAAGCAGAGGTTTTCAAGGGCATTATTGCCGATGCAAAAGCAGCGATTGAAAAAGCAGCGTAAGCGCTTTCACAAACCGAATAGAAAAAGGGGCGCTTTTGAGCGCCCCTTTTTTTGCCTATTCGCCTCGTGTCCGGCCCGCCTTATGCCGTGCTGCAGGTCGGATAGAATCCTTGCTTTACGGTATACCAGTTTGTGCCAGCCGGGCTATCCACGCGAATGGTGAAGGTGAATTGATAGCCAGGACCAATGCTCTCCCAATCCGGGGAGTAGAGGATTGTCGGCTGAACGGTCACCCTGCGACCGGCGCGCCGGAAGTTTGATGCAGAAAAATTTGCACTTCCCACCGGGCCAAGATCGCGTTCGGTAATGCTGATGCGTCCGTTCACGGCCTTGTTCGCGGTGATCTGCGGAAATAACAGAAATGTTTGCGGGCAGACGTAACCACTGACATTGACCCGGCCTTTGCTGTTGTAACCAGTATTCACCTTGCTGACGCTAATGATGTTGAGCGCGCCGCGCTGCTGCGGAGTGAGGCGCGGGTATCTAGGGTTTCTGGGAATCTTCGGGTTGACCTTCTGTTTCACCCCTACATTCGGGTTGGTGACAACCGGGTTTGATTGCGCCGATGCGCTGGCCGTCATAATGATGGCGCTTGCGGCGGCGGCGGTGATGGATTTGCTAAACATTTGGATCACGCTCCTATTGTCAAAGTGTAGTTGTTAATCACTCATTCGCTCTGCTTCGGTTTTGTCGCCACCAAAGCAGCTGAACTTTCGCCTGGTTTCGAATTGGACCCTCCCCGCATGGCGGAAACCGCAAATTTTTCGCCCTTTGCATTTGTGCCGTGGACGGTTGCGGTGGAATCATCGTTATATTTGCCGACTTCAAGGGTGAAGCCGCGCTCGGCCAATGTCTTTTCATAATAGCTGACAATGTCTTTCGGTGTTCCTTTGACAGCGATTGTTGCGATGGCATCGCCGCCGCGTCTGTTAGATGGTTTCGCAAATTTCGGGCTGCCGCTGATATAGCGGGCACCTGGCATGATGGGGATGTCCCAGGGTAGCTTGTGGACAGTGACTGCGGCAGGCATTGTGCTAGACGTGGAATCGGGTGCCACAGACGGTGCAGCGGTATCGCCGCCATCATTGTCTCCGCCGCCGCATGCCGATAGCAACAGCAGGCTGGGCAATATCAATTTTTTTTGCATTTTTATTCTCCGTAACATTAGGGGTGACGCCGTTTTCTGCTGAACAATGCGGTTTTAACGCCGCCTACCCCTCGCCAGCTCGCGGTCCCGTTCGGTTGGCCGGCGGATGGCGGGTCGCCGGGTAGTACTGGCGATGCAGATGTCGGCATTAAACGGCTGCAGGCGCGGCCCGCCCTTTTTATGCTTGGTCAGCAACCACCATGTGGCCCCAACGGGCACTTTGTGGGCGCGCGAACTGACACGTGTGTCTGACAGCCCAGAAATTTGCAGCTCTCCGTCCAGTTTTTCCAACCGGAATGTGTTGGAAGGGCCGCAGCGATTGGGAGGGGGCGTTTCAAATTCGGGAATTTTGAACGAGATTGTCGTCGAACCCTTGCTATTACGGCGGCAAACACGCTGCCCTGCGCAATCTAGTTCCAGGGCGAATATCTCCAGCCGCACCGACACACCGTTAGGGTAGTTTGAATTGAATTCCCGGTCGGCTGGGTTTGAGTAGGCATGCACCCACATCTGGGTTTCATCACTGGGCCGGCGGTTGGTTTTGGTGAAGACATGCTGCCCGACACGGATTGGCATATTGCGATTGCCCGAAACAATGCCGCCTTCGTTGATCAGATACAGTTCTTTTCCGGTATATCTCTTGCCATCATACTGCGTGCGCGAACCGGGGTTAAAGGATGCTAGCTGTACCACTAGTTCGTGCAATTCACCGACGCCATCGCTGTCGCCAGCTTCCAGCACTTCAAGCCGGTTAAGGTTGCGAATTTCAACCCGGTACACATTCTGGCCAGAGGGATAGTCATGCTTCACAATGGCATTGCGGGCGGATGCCGGAGTTGCAGAGAACAGCGCGGCTGTGATGAGTCCAAGGGCTGCTGCTATGTTGGCTTTGCGCTTCATTTCTTCGCTCCTATCGGCTGGTTCTGGCGATGCAAATTACACCACTCTGCATCGCCAGGATCAGGCGTTGGCCCGAACCCGTTGTGTTACCGCCTGTACTATTGCTCGTTACATTGACCCGGTCACGACCGGATGTTTTGGGGTCAAGCCGCATTTGATTCCCGTTAATCGCGGTGATCCGATAAGCATTGGCATTTTCGCATCGATTGGATCTGACGGTAGGCACAGGCACGCTGACATTATATGTAATCACCCCCGTGCCGCCTCTGCCGCAGACATTATCGCCGAGACAGTTTAGCTCACGCGAAGCCACTTTGATTTTGAAATTCAAACGAGGCGGGCCCAAATCGCCTTGGGGCCTTTCTTTGGCATGTATCCACATATCATATGTGTCGGTCTTGCCTGGTTCCAAACGTTCCAGAAAGACGCGCTGCCCGAGCCTCACATCGATAGAATTTTTGAGTGACCGGTTTCCACCATTGACGCTTAGAAACGGATTTTTCTCGGATACAGAATGATATTGTCCGTCCGGCCCGCGAAGACTTATCGTTACACGGTGGAGTTCGCTGGTACCGTCATTGTCGCCGATTGACGTAACAAGGAAACGTTCAAGATTGCGCAATTCGATACGCCATACATCGCTCGCAGAACCCAGTGTGTGTTTACTGGATTTTTCTTGTGCAGTTGCGGGTACCGTTACCATCGCCAGCGCGGCGCCAGCAACAAACATTCTACTGATTGCAGACATCCTATCTTCTCCTATTTCCATTGCAACAAGTAGAACACGGGCGATAACTGCATGCATGCCCCAAATGGGGTATGACGCTGACGTAAATTGCCAATAGCGCCAATTCTGTTATAGTTTCGCAGGCATCAATTCTCGTTATGCGGACAAATTGAAGGGCGACCCATGAGCGACGTCGGGAGCAAAAGCAGAACGATATCCAGCATTTATGAAGCAGCAATCGACGGCAATCGGCTGACCGATTTTCTGTCGGCATGGGATGAGTATGTTCTTGATCCGCGGCTCCATGCCAGCGCGAATAAAAAGCCGGAATCGATAGATACAGCGTCCTTAACCGAACATGCCAAACAAGCTTTGGAGATATTCCAGATAAAAAAGCGATCTGGCCCCAAAGAAATCAAGGCATTTGTAGAAGACAAGAAATATGCCGCCATCGTTACCGACATAAACGGCCGGATACTTGAAACAAATGCTCCGGCTTCCGCGCGTTTCCAGCTTTCCAAGAACGAGAAGATCTTCGACTTGAAAGTTGATGGTCAGAGCCAGACGGAGTTTCTGCAAAGCCTGAAACGATATCGTGAAAACAAAAATCTCTATAGCAACCGGGTTTTGCCGCTGCGCACATTACAAGTTGATGGCAAGAGCGCGCTCCTGATCGCGGAGATTCTGCAGAATGAACAGTTTCTCGATTGCAGCGAGACAGAGGTTATCTTCTTCAAATCCTGCATTGCCGAATGGACCGATCTGGCTTCTGACCTGGTTAAAAAGACATTCGGTTATACAAAGACCGAGATAGAAATTCTCAAGCTGCTGGCTGAAGGCTTTACGTCGAAACAGATTTCGGAAAAGCGCGAAAGATCACAGCTGACGATTAAAAAACAGGTCAAAGCGCTGCTCGAAAAAGCAGATGTCCGTTCGCAAAGTGAGCTTATCCGGCTGATCACCGGCGTTATGCATATTTGTTCGAAACCCACCGAGCACCTGGATAACGACCTGACAAATTGGCGCAGCGGCGAAGCGTTTCAAAAATTGGAAACGCTTAAAATCGGCGAAAGCGCCGACATCCAATATGCCCATTATGGTGCGCGCGGCGGTACGCCATTCCTTTTTATACAAGGTAACAGCTCCCCCATCGTTCCGCGGTCATTGGTGGAGGCTGTCGCGGCAGCAGATATTCAGATCATTGCGCCCTTCAAACCCAAATCGGGAGAGACTAGTCCGGATACCGACGGTTTTTCACCCGAGCGGCATGTGAAAAACTGCCTGCAAATCATGCGGCATTTGAACTTTGAATCGATCTATATGGCTGGGCATTGCATGGGCGGCATATATGCTCTTCACAGCGCACTTGCGGCGAAGGACTATGTGAAAGCGGCCGTGTTGGTGGATGTTGGCGCGCCGATTGAAAATAGCGAAACCATTCTGGAAATGCCGCAAACATCGCGGCGGACTTTTCTGGCGGCGAGGGAAACGCCCGAAGTAGTATATGCGCCTTATGCCATCGCCTCTGATCTGTTTTTCAAAAATGACGAAGGCAAAAAGACGATAATGGGCATCACCTATGCCGATTCCAAAATCGATACCGAATTGATGCAGTCAAAAGCGATGGCCGAAACGGTAGAACGCAATCTCACCTATACATTATCCGACCCCGAAAGAGCGGTTGATGATTTAATTTTATGGATGCAGGATTGGACGAAGCTGCACGATGACGTGGCGGAATTTTGCCCCACCCTGTTTGTACATGGCCAAAATCATGACTGGCTACCCGCCCAAAATATCACTGATTTTTGCGCATCAAGAAACAACAGTTCCTATCGGATCATTCCCGATGCCGCGCAGCTTTGGATTTATGAATATCCGAGCGCTTTTGCACAAGGCCTGAAGGCGGCAGTCATTAACGATTGAGAATGGGCACGCCCTATTCTGCTCGCCCAGTCTTTCGTGAATACCAAATGGGGACGCCGCATAAAAGCACTGGCAGCAATGAGAATAGAGCGAATGACATATTACCCGTCAGATAGATGACCACCGCCGAAATTAGAAAGCCGAGCGCCATGCAGATGGAGCCTGCCAGCCTGCTGCGGCCGAAAATTGTAAGCAATCCGCCGAAAGCCTGTAATATACCCAGAGGCAACAACCACGTAGCGCCAATACCCGCCGCTGCGAAAAACTGAACCTCCTGCGGCATGCTCATAATTTTCGCGCCGCCCGCCAGCAGGCTAAGTAGAACCACGATGGCAAGAGACGCCAAAGAGAGATATTTCATCATCCCAAAATCGCCTTCACGCCTTCCAGGAATTTTGCCACCGGAACCGGTTTCGATAGGTAGCCGCGCGCGCCGGCGGCCATGATTTTTTCTTCGTCGCCCTTCGCCGCATAGGCGGTGACGGCCAGGATAGGGATGGGTTTCAGCACATTGTCCTTCTGCATGGCCGCGATCAGATCTAGGCCGGACACATGCGGCAGCTGAATATCCATGATGATAAGATCCGGCTGAAACATCTTGGCTTGCTCCAGCGCGAGCCGCCCATCCTTGATGCCTTCGACATTATATTTATGCGCGCGCAGAAGGTCGGTGAAGAGTTTGAGATTAAGCTCGTTATCTTCGACGATCATTATTTTTTGCGGCATAATCTCAAAGGCCCTCTTGCACGTATCTGTCTATCCACTAAGCCATGCGCATGCTCGACACAAACACCAAAATCAATGACGCATCGACATTGGCGCTTCAGGCGCTCGGCTGGGCGCTATCGGACGAAAAACGTGCGGAGCGGTTGCTGTCGCTGACCGGATTGACGCCGGATGTCTTGCGCGATGCCGTTTCGGAAACGGGAACGCAGGCTGCTATTCTCGGCTTTCTGGAAGCGCATGAACCGGATTTGATTGCATGTTCTGTCGCGATTGATGCCAGTCCGGAAGCGTTGGTCGCTGCGCGGCGGGAGCTGGATGGCGGGGAGATGGAATGGTGAGCAAGCCTTTGCTGATTTCGGATTGCGACGAAGTGCTGTTGCACATGGTAGTGCCATTTCGCGATTGGGTCGATGAAGCGCATGATATCGACTTCAGCCTCGACAGTCATGATTTTTCCAAAGCGCTAAAATATCGTGCTGACGGAAAATTTGTAGAGCCGCCGAAGATCTGGGAATTGCTGGGCGGGTTTTTCGATAGTGCTATGGACCGCCAACCGCCGATTACAGGCGCAATTTCTGCGGTGCAGGCAATTTCAGGTTTGGCCGATATAGCCATTCTGACCAATCTGCAGGATCACCGCGCAGAGGCGCGAGCGGACCAGCTAAAATCCGCTGGAATCGATGCACCGATCTTCACCAATCAAGGCCCGAAGGGAGATGCCCTGGCGCGGATCATGGCCGAATATCAACCATCGGTTGCGGTATTTGTCGATGATATGGCTGGGCATCATGAGTCTGTGGGCACAGTGCATCCCGAAGTTTGGCGGCTGCATATGGTGGGCGAGCCGTTGATGGCGCGCCATTTCCCGCCTGCGCCGCATGCCCATGCACGGATCGACGATTGGGCGGCCGCGCATGGATGGATCGAAGATAAATTGGTATCGGGCGCTGGCGCCCCTGAAATAGAATTGGAGACAGCATGATCGAAGAGAAACTCGCCGAGCTGGGTATAACCCTTCCTGAAGCCGCCGCACCTGTGGCGAGCTATCTGCCTGCGGTGGAATCGAATGGCATGCTGTATATCTCCGGACAGCTTCCCTTTGTGAATGGCGAACTGATGACCGGAAAAGTGGGCGATAGCCGAACCGCAGAAGAGGCGACTGAAGCAGCCAAGGCTTGCGGTATTATGCTTCTGGCGCAGATGAAGAAGGCGCTTGGCTCGCTGGACCGTGTGGAACGGATCGTGAAGCTCGGCGTATTTGTTGCGTCCACGGCGGATTATACCGGCCAGCCGAAAATCGCCAATGGCGCATCCAACTTGATGCAGGATGTTTTCGGCGAACCGGGCCGCCATGCGCGCAGCGCCGTCGCGGTTCCTGTGCTGCCATTGGATGCTACCGTAGAGATAGACGCGGTGGTGCAAGTCAGCGCTTAGGCGATGGACAAAGAAATAACCGCGCGCATAGAAAAAAGCATCGCGGCTTTATCTGCGGCTGAATGGAATGCGCTCAACCCGTCAGGCAATCCATTTGTCGGCCATGCGTTTCTATCGCTGCTGGAAGAATCGGGCAGCGTCGGGCCGGGCAGCGGGTGGTCGCCATCGCCTATCACGATACGAGGCGATGACGGGAAGCTCTCCGCCGCACTACCCGCTTATCTGAAAAGCCACAGCCAGGGCGAATATGTCTTCGACCATCATTGGGCTGATGCTTATGAAAGGGCCGGTGGGCGATATTATCCCAAGCTTCAGATTGCCTCACCACTCTCTCCCGTTCCGGGACCACGCGTATTGGCGGCTGATGATGCGATGGCGGCGGCAATATTGCGTGCGGCGGAGAATGTCTGCGAGCAAAATGGCATATCATCGGCGCATGCGACATTTGTCGAGGAAGCGCAGCTTGATCTGTTTCGCGAGGCCGGGTGGCTCATTCGAAAAGGCAGCCAGTTCCATTGGGCCAATGACGGCTATGATGATTTCGACGGGTTTCTGGCCGCGCTCTCATCACGCAAAAGGAAGGCTATTCGCAAAGAACGGCGCAGTGCAAATGCTGCGGCGGATATAGAGACTCTTCAGGGAGCAGAGATACAGCCAGAGCATATGGAGGCCTTCTGGGCATTCTATCAGGATACCGGCATGCGCAAATGGGGGCAGCCCTATCTGACGCGCGAATTTTTTGATTCCGCCGCTGATACTCTCGGCGATGCGCTGGTGCTAATTTTGGGGATGCAGGATGGCGAGCCGGTGGCGGGCGCGCTAAATATCGCGGGGCCGGATTGTCTCTATGGCCGCTATTGGGGATGCAATCGCGACATACCCTTCCTGCATTTTGAGCTTTGTTATTATCAGGCGATTGATTTTGCCATCGAGCATGGCTTGGCGCGCGTCGAGGCGGGCGCCCAAGGCGAACACAAGCTGGCGCGCGGCTATGTTCCGGTGCCGACTTACTCGGCGCATTATATTACCGATCCGGGCTTTCGCGAAGCAATCGCCGATTTTCTGGAGCGCGAAACCGAGGCAGTGGAACGCGATATGGAATTTCTGGGCGAGATGGCTCCGTTTAAGCGAAGCTAAAAGCGCTCACGCGTAAAAACGTACATAATCCTTGTCGGTCGCACTGTCGATCAAGGCGCGATAATCGGCATGTTGCGGAACAGCCGGAGCCACCGCACCGATAACCGGATCGCTTAGCGTATCAAAAGGCACTAGCGCTATTGGGCAGGATACGGGAACGAGCTGTGTACCTTGTCCCACTTGCAGCGTCGTCAATATGCCCATCAGCGTGCCGTCAGTCGTCGGCCGGCCAAGCACCATGATCCGGTGTTGGCCGTTATCGTTGGTCACCAGATAAATATGCCCCGACAGGTTCGGCATCGACACACGGCCGGATTGCTGGAAATTGGCATCATCGCGCTTGCTTTCTGAAAATTCCAGATAGGCGGCTTCCGCATTCCAGCGGATATTTATCACATAAGTATATAGTTCACATAATGCTATGCTTCTATGTGTTTTAAATTAAATACTCACTCATTCATTCAACTGCTTGAGAATTTTTTTATTTCACATTTCGAACTGATAACTGCAACTGTTGACTGTGACTGTTGACTGTGACTGAATACTGCCCCATTGAATACTTGCTTACTGAACATCTTTTTTAACGGCTCGCAACATTTCTCTTTTTCCAAGTGGTCCTTGCAAACGTTCTACCACAAAACCAACAGATTCCATAGCTCTTCTAACACTTCCTTTTGCAGAATAGGTTACTAAAATTCCATTCTCTTTTAAAGCTGTGAACATTTTAGAAAAAATGAGTTCTGTCCATAATTCAGGTTGATTTTTAGCGCCAAAAACATCAAAATAAATCAAATCAAAAGCATTATTTTCTTTAATTTTTTCAAAAAATTGTTTCTTTTTTGTGAGTGAAAAGTTTTCTGAAATTTTATGTTTTTCTTCCCAAGAAAGGCTGTGCATTTTTTTTAAAACTTCTTGGTGTTTTTCTGCTTTTAGTATAGAAATATAATTTAGTTTTTCAACTTCTTCTTCAGAAATAGGATAGGCTTCCACACCAACGTAATCAATTTTTGTTGCTACTTTTTCTGTTTCTAAAAAGGTAATAAAAGCATTTAATCCTGTTCCAAATCCAATTTCTAAAATAGAAATGTTATTGGTTTGAGTGATTTTGTTTTTTCGTAGAATTGTATTCTGATTTGACTTGGTAGAACTACCAAGAACTTTCTCTAATCCAGCTTTTATAAATACGTGATAGGCTTCTTGTATAGCTCCATGTTTAGAATGGTATTGTTCATTCCAATCTGGTAGGTGGATTGTTGTAGAACCGTCTGAAGTAATCATTATTTCGCGTTCCAAACTCGAAAATTATTTCTTCATCAAAACACCATTTGCTTCAAAAGAAAATTCTTTTTTTGGGGTTGTAATTTTTGCTATTTCTTCTTTAGTTTTTCCGGCATCTTCTGCATAATGTTGTAGTTCTTTTACTGAGGTTTCTTTTATAAAAGCTTTACCTGCAACAATAACTTCGCTACCTTTAGAATCTAAAGGCATAAAAAAACCGTAATCTTTAAAACGAACCATTGTTTCTGCATTTTCATCTAAAGGTAATTTCATCCAACAACCTTTTTTAGAACATACTTCTTTAATACTTGATGCAAATTTTACATCAATAGTATCACCTATTTTTAAGGTTTTAAATTTTGCAAGCATTTCGCTGGAGGTTAAGGCTTTATCTACTGATATTGTATCGCCAAAAGAATTAAATTCTTGAGTTTCTTTTTGAACTTCTAGTTGTTTTTTTACTGCTTTTTCTTGTTTGCATGCTGTCAAAATTAATACTACAACAGTGCAGATTTTTATCACTAATTTCATCCTTTAATTATTATCAATTTATACAAATGTATGAAATTCGAAAAGAAAATCAAGTAGAAGGAATCTTAATTTGATTTTAACTTTAAACTCTTTGTTTTTGGGATAAACATTTTGATTTTATTGACATCAAATTCTTTTACTAAATTTTGTTTTTTTAGCTTTTGTAATGTGGCATCTACGTCTTTTTTGTTGTTAGTTTTATATAATTGATCGGGAGAAGCAATTTTTTCGACCTTTATATCATGAAAAATTTTAGCTTCTTTATAATCTAGTTTGTGTTCTTTCATTAAAGATTTTATTTGCTTGTTTTTCTCTGGAACACTATAGGTTTCTTTTAAGCTATTTAGCTTTATATCTGTTAATATAAAATCTGCTTTTTCTGTTGCTTCTGAAGCTTTCTCGTTTGCTATATTTATTCTAGTATCAATTTGTTCTATTTCTTCTGTAAACTCATGAAATACTTTGGCGTAAATACCTTGTAAAAAAACATCTGCAAAAAGCGATGCCAATAAGCATAGACTTAAAAAATTGATATAATTTTTATAGCGTAAATTTTCTTCAACAAAATCTAAAATATTACTTGATACTAATTTTAAAAAAAGTGGTAAAACCCCTGCGGCTATAATGCCTAAAACTACTGGTTTTAGAATGCTAGTTTTAGATTTTACATCTATCATAAAATAGTTTCCAATGCCACCAATTGCTCCTGCAATAACAGTGATAATAATTAAATTTCTTATGTGTGTAGATTGTTTCATGTTTTCATGTTTTTATAAATTAATAGTTTCTCCGATTACTCCTATTAAAAAATAAGAGTCGTAAATAACTTCTTGTGGTTCAAGTTCTTTTTTTATAGTAATGTTTTTATTCTCTTGCACAATTTGTGTAAAGGTTACTTCTTTATACCCATTTTTACGAATATTTATTTGATAATTCCCTTTTGGAAGTGTGTCTTTTATTGCTCCTGTTTCATCAGATTCTATCGATTTAAAAAAGTTAGAACTGTTATTTTTAATAGAGATTTCGGCTTTATAAACACCCTCTTTAGAAAGGATATCTAAAATTGAAAAATGTAAGTTTGAAGATTTAGATTTGTTTCCCCAGTTTATTTTATGAAACATCATAGCCTTGGTATTTATTTTGCCAATTTTTATAGGTGTTGGTTTAGCTTCAACAGGCTTTATTACAGTGTGCCTTAACCTACTAGTTCTTAAGTTTCTTGCTTTTGGAGCATTTGTTGGTTTGGCAAGTCTTGCAAACATCACTTTTGGTTTATCTACTCTATGCATCGTCATTAAATGTGGTACTTTTTTTGCGATTTTTTTATCCAGTTTTGCTCTGGATATATCTTTATATAGCCTTTTGTTTGTTATTGGTTTTATAAATGCTTCTTTTGATATTTTATTCTTAAAAAACTGATTTTTCATAAAAATAGGCCCAAATTTTATGACGCTATTTTTATTGATCTCTGTTTTTTCTTGTTCCGTTAAATCTTCTTTTAATATGACCCGTAAATCTTTAATCAAAATTATACGCTTGGCATAAAAGAGTTTCGTTTTTTTTATTTTTCGAATAAATTCATTATCAAAAATAGAAGGAAATAACCACGCTCTTTTTATACTAAACACACAGTATCTTAGTGTTATTTTTTCTATAAAATCTTCCTTATAATCAAAGTCCAAAATACTTTCATTAAAACCTTTAAGGTTTTGTTTGGCTTTTTTAAAAAGTGAATCTAACTCATTATTATTTACTTCTAACGAACTCCATGCATGTTCATCTTCATAAAAATCGAAAGGAATAATTTGTAATTTTGAATAATCGTTAAGAGATTGTAATCCCGTTACTTCAGCATTTTCAACCTTACTTTTAATGCTTCTAAGGTGTTTTAAAAACTGATCATAAATTGTGAGTTTATTTAATTTTTCTAGAGCATTTTCTACGGTATCTTTAATACCATTTAATTTCCAAGATGCTATGTGCAATGCTAATCGTTTTTCTGCAACATCTAAACGTTGTAAAATTGCTGTTTTTTCTTCCGGTGTATTATCATCAGAGAACTCATTAACAATATCTTCATAGTTTTCTATAAGTGACTCGTATTCAGATAATTTTTCATTATATTTTTCTAATATTTTTGTCTCAGATTCATCTGCATTATATAATATATCTATAAATTTTTGATATTGATTTTCAACATCTTCCTTAGGTTTAATCTTTATATCTGTAATACATTGCTTAAACTTTTCAAATAGATTTCTGTTTGGATCTATATCCCAAAATTCAGCTGAATCTGATAATGAATTTAGCTGCATAGAAATATCCTCACTTTTTAAAAAATCTTTTTGAGTTAAATTTTCTCCTGAAAGAAAATTAAAGTCTTCGGACTCAAAAACTCGTAAAGAAGGACAGGCTACAAACTTTTCGTTTGAAGATAATATGAGGTTATCTACAACTTCATTTATTTTTTGAATACATGCTATATAAAACTTCATTTTTATTTACTAAAGTTTCGCAGGAGTTAAATGTCTAAAAATTAATACGCTAACATAAAAAAAAGTAGCATTTTTAACTCATTAATACATTAAATTTCAGTATCTTAGAGGTGTAATTCCAATACTATCAAAATGCTACATTCCAAAGATATTAAAAATTTATCAGAACTGACATTAACTTTTTGTTCAAAGCACAAGAAGTCAGAATTTTTCACAGATTTAGTTGGCATCCTACAATTAGGGAAGCTACACGCTTGTTTTAGTAAAGCCAAACAAAAAGGGATTTCTACTAAAGATCTTCTAGCGATTTTACTTAGTTTTCCTTTTTTAGGTCAAAACAATGTACATCGTTTTATCAATAGCAGTTGGTCTTCTTTTGTTGATTATGGAAAAGATGTCTATTACCGATTAAAAAAGAATTCTAACATCAATTGGAGAGGTTTGCTTTTAGGTACTGCTATACAGGCTCTAAAAACATTAAAGCCTTATAAATCCAACTCAAAAGAGGTCAAAGCCTTTATTTTTGACGACACCACCATAAAGAAGACGGGTTCTAAGATAGAAGGGGTCTCAAGAGTATGGAACCATGTGATAAACAAGGCTGTGTTAGGGTATCAACTTTTAGTAATGGGCTATTATGATGGTACGATGTTTATACCTGTTAACTTTTCATTTCATCGAGAAAAAGGAAAAAACAAGAAAACACCTTACGGATTAAAGCCCAAACATTATAGGAAGCAGAAGAAGAAAAAACGTGCAAAAGAAAGTTACGGATTTACAAGGAAAAAAGAGTTGAATAGTAGTAAAATAGCCTCTTGTGTAAGTATGCTAAAATTGGCTGTTAAGAAAGGAATTGCCTGTGAATATGTTTTAACAGATAGCTGGTTTACTTGTTGGGAAATGGTAAAAACAGCCATAGATAATAACCTAAAATATATCGGGATGTTTTGTAAAATAAAAACAACGTTCACTTATAGAGGCAAAGCAATGACTTACAAACAAATTAGAAAATGTAATCGAAAAAAAATAAAGAGAAACAGAAAATTTAATCTATATTACATCAGAACAGTGGCATTATGGAATGGAACACCTGTGGTACTTTACTTTACTAGAAAAGGTAAAAAAGGAAATTGGAAAACATTACTAAACACCGAGCTATCTTCTAGCTTTAACCAAACTGTAGAGACCTACCAAATACGTTGGAGTATCGAAGTGTTTTTTAAGGAAAGTAAACAATACTTGGGGCTTGGTAAAAGTCAAAGCACAGACTTTGATGTACAGATTGCAGACACCACAATTGCAATGATGCAACATCTATTTTTATCGATAAAAAACAGGATTGAAAAGTATGAAACACTAGGAAAGTTATTTGAAAATACAAAAGCTGAATGTCTTGAAATGAAATTACATCAACGTTTATTAGCCCTGCTTATAGCCATTGCAGAGATCATAGACCAAATCTTCACAGAGGTAGATAGTTGTCAACTAATCTCAACAATGATACGTAATCCTAAAGCTTTTGAAAAACTCAAACTTTTAATAGATCCCAAAGAATATAAAATTAGTGCTTGAAAACTCAAAATGGAAAAGTGCTTTTAAGTTGATAAAAAACAGGCAGTTCATACAATTAAACTTATAAAATTAACAACTTAAATCTCAATGATTATAGTAGGTTTGGAGGTGCGAAACTTTAGTTATTTATTTTAAAAGAAACCACAACACACAATAACGTAATGTTATGGTTTCTAATTTATTATTAACTTTTTAGGTAACTTAATTTACTTCTACCCATTCGTCATCTTTAATAGATGGTAACGGATTTGGAGCCAAATCTAACATGTGGCATTTTCTACCGACTAATAAAATTTCTGGAGAAGAAACACCTTGTTCTTCACGCTCACCAGATGTTTCTACTTTAGAGTCGTTGTAAGAATATTTGCCTCCTATTCCAAAAGGGCCTATTCTTAACCCAGCACCTGCTTTAATCGCTTTTTCTGCTTTTTTATAAGAACTACTTCCTTTTTTAAAGCCAATTTTCAAATCTTTAACAAAATAAAGTTCAGTTGTTACGGCAGGTAATAGTCCACCACCTTTACCATCACTAACCATTTGGTTATTTACAATATCATTACCCGTTTTAGAGTACTTCCAATATCTAGATTTTATATAGGTACTACCAAACCAAGGTCTAGAAATATAGCATTTGGTTAATCTAAAACTCATTTCAAAATCATTAAAATTGTATTCAGAATTAAGTTTAGTGCTTTTACCACTACCACTAGCTCCAAAAATGCCTAAATAAACTGCTTTTGCAGACCAACCATGAGATGTCTTACGTCTTGAAGATTCATAATCTGATTTTTTAAAGGTAAATTTTGTCCAACCACGAGAGTTTTCTAAAATAGATGCTGGTACTGGTGAAGAATAATAATAGGTATTCATACTTCCTAAACCTGTTCGTTTTGCAGCTAAAAATTCAGATTCGTAACGTTTTTTTACTGTTATAAAGTTGCTTGCTTCAATCTCATCAATATAATTCATTATTTTTTCAACAGCACCTTTGTAACCTAATGATTCCCATCTTTTTAAAGCGTTGTCGCGTTTTCTAATTATATTTCTTCCGTTTATAGCCATCTCCGTCATTGCTTCAGAATCGCCTTCATTAACACGAATTTGTAAATCTGTTAAAGTAGCTTCTGTCTCTTCATATAATGCTTCATACTCCAAATACTTTACATAAACTGGCGAGATAAAAGATTGATAAATATATTTTGGATTATCTTCTGGATGTTCTATCATCTCTTCATCAAAATCTGGATTCTTTAACTTTTTAGTTTTAAAAAGTTTTTTTCTTAACTTATCTAATTTCTT
>CAKZNA010000029.1 GCA_937129355.1 uncultured Sphingomonadales bacterium
TTTACTAAGCCACTGCAATCAGCCATACAACAAATCATTGAATTAAACACCACTAGTTGGCAGTCAGGTATTTACCATTATCAAGTCCTTGGATGATTAGCCGTTGTACGTTACCGTTGCATTCCGCAAAAATTACTATAAATACCACTGATATCTAAACATGCTAACCAAAAACTATCCCCGAGTAGCGCTTTCACACACACCAACCCCATTGGAATGTTTAACAAATCTTAGTGATCACCTCGGCGGACCGCGTATCTGGGCGAAGCGCGATGATTGCACGGGCTTGGCAATGGGTGGTAACAAAGCGCGTCAGTTAGAGTTCTATATTGGTGATGCTGTGTCAAAAGGTGCGGATACTGTGTTAACGACAGGTGCAACACAGTCTAACCATGTGCGTATGACGGTTGCAGCAGCTCGAAAGCTGGGCCTTGAAGTTGAGGTGCAGTTGGAAAAGCGTGTTGATGGACGTCAGCCTGCATATTATGAGTCAGGTAATCCCTTTCTGATTAAACTAATGGGGGCGAAAATCCATTTCTACCCAGAAGGCGAAGATGAAGATGGTGCGGATGCAGCGATGGATGCTCGTGCTGATGAGTTGCGCGCAGAAGGGAAAAAACCTTATGTCATTCCATTATCCGGTAGCCACACGCCTTATGGTTCATTGGGTTATGTCAAAGCCGCTGAGGAGTTGGTGCAGCAGTTTGCAAAGCAGTCATTGGAAATCAGTGGTATTGCATTGGCTTCCGGAAGCGCGACTACACATGCTGGCTTGGTTGCAGGGATGAAAGCGCTTGATAGTGGCATTCCCGTGTACGGTTTATGCATTCGTCGCGGTCAGGATGCTCAGCGTGTGCGTGTGCTGGAAAAAGCGCAGAAAGTAGCTGAAATGATTGGGCACGAAGGTGCAGTTTCCGACACGGATGTGTTGTTGGATGACAGCATGCTGGCACCGGGTTACGGCCAGTTAAATGATAATTGTTTAGAAGCGATGAAGTTGGCAGCGTTTCATGAAGGGATATTGCTTGATCCGACGTATACCGGAAAATCCATGGCGGGGTTGATTGATATGATTCGTAAGGGGCGGTTTACTAAGGGTCAGGATGTGGTTTATTTGCATACTGGGGGGACGCCGGCGTTGTTTGGGTATCCGGAGTTGGTGGAGTAGGTTCCTGATGATGTCGTTATTCAAGGCCTTACCCAAAGCCGCCGCGACCTGATCGAGCGTACGTTCGAGAGCATGGCGGGGGCAAAGCAGGCTATCGTGCATCTGTATAATGCGGTCAGCCCGGCATGGCGTGACATCGTGTTTAAGCTCGACAAGCCGGGCGTGAAGGCAATCGCGATTGAGGGCGCAGAGATATTGGCCGAGCAAGCCGCGAAATATCCCGAAACCAACTGGCATTTTGAATATTCGCCGGAAACATTCTCCACGGCAGAGCTGGAGTTTAGTCTGGAAGTTTGTGAGGCGGTGATGGCGGTGCTGAAACCCACGCCCGAAAAGCCGTTGATTCTGAATCTGCCCGCGACGGTCGAGGCAGCGATGCCCAATGTCTACGCGGACCAGATTGAATGGATGTGCAAACATATTTCCGCGCGCGACAGCGTTGTGATCAGCCTGCATCCCCATAATGACCGGGGCAGCGGCATCGCGGCGGCGGAGCTTGGCTTGTTGGCCGGAGCAGACAGGATCGAGGGATGCTTGTTTGGCAATGGCGAACGTACCGGCAATGTCGACCTCGTCACACTGGCGCTGAATATGTATACGCAAGGGGTGAACCCGGGCCTTGATTTCAGCGATATAGACAAGGTCGTGCAGACGGTCGAATATTGCAACGATTTGCCCGTCCATCCGCGCCATCCTTATGCAGGCGATCTGGTCTTCACCGCCTTTTCCGGCAGCCATCAGGACGCGATTAAGAAGGGGTTTGCCGCACAGGATCAGCAGAATGATGAGAATTGGCATGTGCCATACCTTCCCGTCGACCCGGCTGATTTGGGGCGTTCATATGAGGCGGTTATCCGCGTCAATTCGCAAAGCGGGAAGGGCGGTGTCGCCTGGGTGCTGGAACAAGATTATGGCTATAAGCTGCCCAAACGCATGCAGGCCAATTTCTCACTCACGGTTCAGGAGCTTTCCGACGAAACCGGCCGCGAGCTGACCAGCGCGGATATTTTTGACGCGTTCCAATCGCGCTATAACCTGATCCCGGATGAAAATGCGCGGTTTGAACTGGTTGATTTCAACAAAAGCGTTGATCCGCGTCAAGGCGTCGAACGCATTTTTGCAGGTACCATCCGCATTGACGGCGAAGAACAATCGCTCAGCGGACGGGGGAACGGCCTGATTTCATCGCTCGCCAACGCATTGGAAGACGCATTGGGCGGCGCGCTTGAGATTGTCGATTATAGCGAACATGCCATCGGTCACGGCACCGACGCACGTGCCGCTGCTTATGTGGAATGCCGTATCGGTGATGGCCCGCTGCTTTATGGTGTCGGCAACAGCCGCGATGTCGCAACAGCGGGCGTTCGGGCGATATTGAGTGCAGTGAATGGCAGCTAACGTCTTTTCCAATATGCGCTTTGCACTCCTGCTGCCGTTGGTAGTGGCTTTGTTCGGGTGTCAGACTGCACCTGAATCCAGTGTCCCGCTGTCTGCCGATGTCATCATAGAGAATGGGCAGGTTTTTGACGGAACAGGCGCGGCAGGAAAACAGGTAGATATTGCGATTAGCGGCGACGAAATCGCCTATGTCGGTGCCGGTGCGCGCTATCGCTATGCTGCCGAAACAACCATAGACGCGCGCGGAAAGATCGTTGCGCCGGGCTTTATCGATCCGCACACGCATGCTGGCAGCGATCTGGCTTCAACGGACAGCAAACGACGCGCAAACCTACCCTTTGCATTTCAGGGTGTGACCACGGTTGCGATTGGCAATGACGGACGCGGGAAGACGAATATCGCTGCGCAGGCAGCAAGCGCTTCGAAGAATGGCGTTGGTACGAATATCGTCTATCTCGCCGGGTTCGGGCATATGCGTGAAACTGTGTTGGGCAAGGAAAACCGCGCGCCGAGCGATGCCGAGTTGGGCCGTATGAAGGCGATGATGAAATCTGCAATGTGCGAAGGTGCCAGCGGGCTTTCGGCGGGGCTATATTACACACCACAAAATTTTGCGAAGACGGGAGAGGTTGTCGCGCTGGCGAAGATTGCTGGCGCGCATGGCGGTATTTACGACACGCATATGCGCGATGAAAGCACCTATAATATTGGCGTCAGCGGGGCCGTGAGCGAAGCGTTGGAGATTGGAAAACAATCGGGTACGCCAGTGCATATCTCGCATATCAAGGCGCTTGGCCCCGAAGTTTGGGGGCATAGCAGCAAGATGATCGCGCTTATCGAAGCAGCGCAAGCGGCGGGGCAGGTGGTCACGGCGGATCAATATCCCTGGGCAGCGTCAGGCACACGGATAAGCAATGCGCTTGTGCCGCGCTGGGCATTGGATGGCGGGCTCGATGGCTTGCGAGAGCGGTTGAAAGACGCCAAAACACTCGCGCGGATAAAGGCAGATATGGCCAAAAACCTGAAGCGGCGCGGCGGCGCGGATAAGCTGCTCATCACAGCAAAGTTGGGCGATGCGGCGGTGGTTGCAGGAAAGACGCTCGCCGAAACGGCTAGCGCTGCGAAATTGGACGCGATTGACATGGCGGTTGAGATATTGCGCAAAGGCGATGCACGTGTCGCGTCCTTCAACATGAATGCATCCGATATCCGCGCCTTTGCTGCGCAGGATTGGGTGGTGACGGGTTCGGATGGCAGCACGGGCCACCCGCGCAAATATGCAAGCTTTCCTAAGGCCTATCAGGATTTTGTGATGAAAGAAAAGCTGATGACGCTCGCACAATTTATCCGGCGGAGCAGCGGAAAGACGGCCGATATTTTCGGATTGAAAGATCGCGGCTACCTAAAGGCTGGCATGAAGGCCGATATCGTGATTTTCGATCCCGCAAAATTCGCGCCGGTTGCGACATATCAGAAGCCGAAATTGCTGTCGGTTGGTGTGGAGCATCTTTTCGTCAACGGAGCGCATGCCATCAAAGATCAGAAATATACCGGCGCGCTTTCTGGTATGGCGTTGCTAAAGAAACAGAGCTGTAAAATAGCCGTGACGTTGCAACCTAGAGAGCAGTGAATGGAGAATAGGAAAGATGATAAATGGTAAAATGGCAGCGATTCTGACATCAACGACGTTATTATGCTGCCTGCCGGTATCGGTACTCGCGCAGCCTTCTGATCAATCTTCGGATGAGCCGCCACCGGCATTGCTGCCGCCACCAGTATTTCTTGCTCCCGCTCCCACCAAGGTAAGCGAGCCAGTCCAACCAAAATTGAAATGTCGCATCGGGCGCTATATTTATTTCTTCACTTCCAATAGCTCAGTGCTGCTCAAATCAG
>CAKZNA010000030.1 GCA_937129355.1 uncultured Sphingomonadales bacterium
CGTCCCGGTGGCTGGCCAGAAACGCGCTACGAAGCTAAAGCGCGGCGGCAGGACCATGAAGTCTGGTATTTCCGTTACCAAAAACGTGAAAACTAATAATATATTGAATATATTGTATTTTACGAAATTCGAATACGCCACTTTAGCCGATTTTTCGCCATAATATCCATTTGCGTGATTGCTGGGTGATTGCTAGAAGGAGCATGAGGTTCCGATGGCGACAGGCAAAATTAGCAAGCGAACGGTGGACTCTATTGAGCCTACATCCAAAGTTCAGTTCCTATGGGATACTGACTTGAAAGGCTTTGGCGTGAAAGTAACGTCTGCCGGTGCAATATCCTATCTCATCCAATTTCGAATGGGTGGGCGCGAAGCCAAAACGCGGCGCTACACTATAGGCGCACATGGTTCGCCGTGGACACCTGCCACGGCGCGCAGTGAAGCCGAACGCCTCTCGCATTTGATCGCACAAGGTATTGACCCTGTTGATGCTGACAAAAAGCGGCGAAGAGAGGCTGTGGACCTTGCCTTTGCAAATTACGCTGATCATTTTGCGGCAAGTTGCCAAGGTGAGGGTTGGCGTCGTCTTGTCGAGCGCTCCATACGCCTTCATCTTGTTCCCCCGCTTGGGCAAAAGCCGCTACCAAACATAACCAAAGCTGATGTTGCTTCTGTATTTGACCGGATGCCGACAGAGCAGGCCGCCAATCGGCGCAACGTATTCGCGGTTCTTCGCCGTTTGTTTCGATGGGCAGTTAGCAGAGGCGATCTGCAATCCAGCCCGATGGAAGGGATGGAAACGCCCCCGCCAGTCAAGCCGCGCGACAGATGGCTAGGCGATGCGGAAATTCGGCTCATCTGGAACAGCGTGATGCAGGGTCATAAATGGTTCGGCCCGATAGTGCGCTTGTTGATTATGACAGGCCAACGCAGGGAAGAGGTGACGGGACTGTTTTGGCAGGAGCTGAACCGCGACGAAAAACTCTGGACGCTGCCGGGAGACAGAACCAAAAATGGCGAACCAAACCATATCCCGTTAAATGATCTTGCCATCACCGTGCTGGATAGTGTGGCTGGAGATTCACAATGGCCGCGTCGGGGACGTGTGTTCCCTACATCAAGCGGCGCAAAGTTCACGGCCTATTCAAAGAGTAAAAAGAAGCTCGACAAAACCATTGCCGAGCAAGAAGGCGAGCCGCTTCCGCCTTGGCGCTTGCATGACTTGCGCCGCACAGTCGCCACCGGCTTTCAGCGTCTGGGCGTTCGCTTTGAGGTTACAGAGGCAGTGTTGAACCACGTCGGCGGCTCACGCGCTGGCATCGCCGGAATATACCAACGCCACGATTGGAAAAAGGAGAAGAAAAAGGCGCTGGATGACTGGAATGATCACGTCAAGCAAGCGCTTGCGGGCGATTGATCAACTGTTGTCCTCCAAAACCGAAGGTCAAAGCCTCAAATTCTGTCGTGGGCACCATTTCTCAATAGCTTGCAAAGACAGGTTATGGAGTAGATGCGTTATCACACGATCCGGAGGGTACCTAGATTAGGACTGGGCATCCATTGACAAGGAGAACCTAAGAGCCCACGTCCCTTTATCCCGAAAGCGGACATAACTTCTTTCACATCGAGTACCTACTGGAATTTCGACTACTGCCAACTAGTGCCATAGGTTCTATGGAGAAACCTCACTTAAGCTCTATCCAATGCTCTGAACGCGCATGCAATTCACCAAAGCTAACCAACTGCAGGCCATGATCAACGGAGCATGACAAAAATTCATCGACTGCTTCTGGCTCAACAGCAACCAATAGTCCGCCGCTGGTTTGAGGGTCACAACCATATTGCAGTTGCTTTTCGTTCAGTTCGGACAGATGCTCACCGTAGCTGTCAAAATTTCTGCCGGTTCCGCCCGGCACTGAACCTTGAATGCGATATTTTTCAGCTTCAGCAATAAGAGGGACGCTATCGAAATCCAATAGGGCAGATAACTGACTGCCTTGGCATATCTCCAGCAAGTGACCCAATAATCCGAACCCCGTAACATCGGTCATAGCGCGAACGCCTGGAAGTTGCGAATATGCAGCGCCAATTTTGTTGAGTTGGCACATGGATTTTTCCGCAAGCCCGGAATCTGCCTCATCCAGAATCTTTTTCTTCTGCGCCGTAGTTAGAATCCCGACGCCCAAGGGTTTGGTTAGAAACAATTTGCAGCCTTCAGAGGCTGTAGAGTTTCTCTTTACCTTTTCTGTTTCAATTGCGCCAGTGACAGCGAGGCCGAAAATCGGTTCTGGGCTATCGATACTATGCCCTCCGGCAAGGCTGATCCCGGCGTCTTTACAGGCCTCACGACCCCCTTCCACCACCTGACGTGCAACATCGGGTGATAATTTATCGAGCGGCCACCCCAAAATGGCGATTGCCATAATCGGCTTTCCGCCCATCGCATAAATATCACTTATCGCGTTGGTTGCCGCGATACGGCCAAAAGTGAACGCATCATCGACAATCGGCATGAAAAAATCTGTTGTGCTTACAATCGAGGTGCCGTTGGTCAGATCAAAAACAGCAGCATCATCGCTGGTTTCGTTGCCGACAAGCAATTGCGGATGGTGAAAAATTGGCTCTTCGCTTGCGAGGATTTGTTTCAGTACGGCAGGTGCGATCTTACAACCGCACCCTGCGCCATGGCTATATTCTGTCAGTTTAACGGTCATCGGATATGACTAGTAAACCAGTGCCCCCCGGTAAACCGTTAAAGCAAACCTATACCGGTAAAAGCAATCCTGAACCAAAGGCGTAGGGCGTGCTGCCCGCAACCAAATAGGGTTCCGTAACCCCACCATTTCGCAATACCTGATCTAATCCAACCAGAATATCTGCTGATCCGGCATGCCCTGTTTTATCACCCGTGATGACAAACTTCTCAATCGGTATATCTATCGCCGCTGAAATCAAATGCATGAAGAGCCTGGCCGTTTGATTGATGATCACCCGCTCGGGGCGGCAATCAAAGCGCGCTTTTAGGGCATTGTAGCTGTTCGTGTAGCCATCCGAATAGCGCACCCGCAGATCCACACGGTCTATACCCATCAGCTTACGTTGAAACGGAGTTACGCCATCTGGGGCAATAGGGTTACGGGTGCCGCCAAATTCAACTAGCACCGTACCATTGAGATCGCTCTGCGAAACAAACTCAGCACCGCAAAAACTGGCTTTAGCCGGATGATCAGTATCAGAACTAACAACTACTGCACCAGCGCCGTCACCATGGCCCCATAATCCGAGATTTTCGATCGAAGCAAAATCGACAGTATATGTCCATCGCTCCGCCGCCACGATTGCCGCAACGCCGCCGCCGTGAACAGCTAGCCAGCCTTGTGCTACGTCCAAGGCGTTGAGAGCCCCAAGGCACCCGACGGTCATGTCCATGCCTAAACATGTACCTTTCGCACCGCAGGTCTGCATAATGTCCATCGCTACCGACCAGGACGGCAGAAAATCGCGCGACATTCCGGCAAAGATAACCAGCTTGAGTTCAGCCGGATCTACATTGGCATCTTCCAAAGCCTTGCGCAAAGCTGTGGCGCCCATAGTACTGGGATGATCCTCTTCTAGCGCATGGCAGCTATTGTCCCAGCCCTGATATTCGCTGGGATCTGCACCTGCTTCGACCACCCGATCCCGTACCGGTGACGAGGGAGGGAGATAAATTCCAGTACCAAGAACGGATAGCGCATTTTTCATAAAATTGACCTTTTACGCCCTTATGGCGATTCATCTTTGAGCAATCGTTCAACCGCATCGGCAATCTCTCGCGCACGGTCGCGCAATACGTCATCTTCTACCATTTGGGTCGGATGGCTAACGACAATGGCCGGTAGTGGTTTGTCGGAAGGCTGATAGGCCATCGACCTATTGACCTGGTCTCCAAAAGGTTCGGTCAAAACTGCAAATCCGGCAACACCAATTCGTTGTAGAGCTATTGAGTCAAGCGAACTGCCCGACGAACAACTCCCTCAATCGGATATTCCGCAGAGGACAAGTCCTCCCTCCCCGGAAAAAGATTGCAGCATAGCTTCTGGCATTCGCGTACTTGCATCATCCTTTATCAGGATGTCAGCTTCAACCTCTATGCCTCGCTCGCGCAATATGTCTTGCGCAAAACCCATAATCACTTTTGAATTTGGTTTGTGGTGATCCAGAAAAGTGACTTTCGGAACTTTGGGCTTGAGCATAATCTCAATCGCCCCTGGCGTCGGCCTAGGGATGGGATCTACCATTAGCTCACAAGAAACATCTCCGCAGCTGGTCAAACCTTTTGCAGGTATTTCAATCAATTCGCCAACAGTATCTTGATCGGATGGTGTTGCCATGATGTGCTCCTTATTTACGTCATTAACTCTATATACCGTCAGGTTATTTGTCGACAAATTACATTTTGACTGCCGACCCAACGCGGAATAACCGCTGAAAATCTGCCGCCACTGGCTCCGCACTCAACAAACGTGAGTTGTTCACGGCCTTTCAGCGGCGAGCGCATCGTACCGGGCTCGACTTTTGCATATTCAATCGGCTTCTTGGCAATCCGACCGACCTCCTCGAGCAGATCGGTTTGGCGTCTTGCATTTTCGTAGATATATTCCGAAGCTTGTTCGCGGGTAAATTCTCTCTTCACCAGCTCCATATGATCCGGGGGAATGACTACCACAAAGCCGCCAGACCGATAATACCAGGCTGTTTGGCCATAGTGACACATGCAGTCGCCAATTGTATCCAAAATCGAAGCGCCGGTTTCGCCATAGTGATTATTGACCGAATTCGGGCCTTCAGTGGACATCAAGGAAATCGCAGATGCGTCTTCCGGCAATCCCATTTGTGTATGATAAGGTCCCCATTCGGTATCCGGATGTTCGGCGATGCAAAAACTGATCCGTCCGGGATGACCTATGGTGCCGTGGGATTGCAAAGTGCCGCCGCCCCGACCGCAAAAATAGCGCATCATTTGAGCAAAGCGCCCCACCGTCGCGTTTGCCCGGCAATTAGCACCTAAGGCATTTGCCTCATGCTCAAAACCTAGTTCCGCAACCACAGGCCCGCTGACAATAACCAAAATTGCGGCACCGCCGGTCGTGACTTCAGCGCCACTGACGTTCAGCATTGGGTCGAGAATGGCTTCGCTCAAGGTTCGTAACAACCGTCCGTATTCGGGTTTGCAGCCAGCCATAACCGCTGTTGCCGCGGCTTTCTCCGCCCGTACAGTTATATTTTGGTCCGGAATCTCGCCAACTATATCAGTTGCCTGCCAGCCCATGGCCTCCAGCATCGCATCCACGTTACTGCCATATGGCGGGATGACCGGTAGGCCATCGGTCCAACCATTGTCCATGCAGTTTTCGATATCTTCCAATGTGGCATAGCTGGTCATAGTTTAGTCTGTCCGACACCCTCTTAATTGAATTTCTTTCTAGCACTGAATTGGGTTGCTGCAAGAATTTAACACTGGAAAACCACATAGGCAGGTCTATGAAATGCTTTTGACGCCTTCTTTGATTACTTGAGGGCATCACCGATATATGTGAGCAGGAAACTAGCCGGGAACAAAATGGCCAATAATCAGGACATGCGGAGAATGATGCCCTCCATTGATCGCGTCTTGCAGCAATCGCAAAATCTGATCGAAACGTGGGGGCATGACACTGTGAGCAATCTTGTGCGCAAGCATATCGCCCAGCTTCGCAGCGATACTGAGGTAGATGATGCCGAACATGCATGCGCCATTTCGACGATTCGCGAAGCCATCCATGATCAGCTTGTTGAACAGGATAGGCGCGGAATAGCGCCGGTTATAAATCTTTCGGGCGTCGTGTTGCATACAAATCTGGGGCGCGCCTGCCTTCCTGAACAAGCTGCCGAGGCCGCCCGCCTCGCTGCCCTCAATCCCACAAATTTGGAATATGACCTGCGAAGCGGCAAAAGAGGCAATCGCGACCATCATGTAGAGCATCTTATTTGTGAGCTAACAGGATGCGAAGCGGCAACTGTTGTTAACAATAATGCAGCAGCCGTCGTGCTGGTCCTGAGCGCGCTAGCAAAAGGTCGCGAAGTTCCGGTCTCGCGCGGGGAACTTGTCGAAATTGGTGGTTCATTTCGTATGCCTGAAATCATGGAGGTGGCCGGATGCAACTTGGTGGAAGTTGGATCGACCAACCGAACACATTTGAAGGATTATCAGCGCGCTATTTCCGGCGATACCGCACTGTTGATGAAGGTCCATACTAGCAATTACAGGATTGACGGTTTCGAGCAATCAGTGGAAGCGAAAGCCTTGGCTCAACTGGCTCTTGAGAATGACCTACCATTTGTATTTGACTTAGGCAGTGGATGTTTGGCCGACTTCTCTGCTCTCGGCTTGCCAGCCGAACCCCTCGCTTCTGACTATATTTCTCAAGGCGTGGATCTGATCACTTTTAGCGGTGACAAGCTGCTGGGCGGCCCACAATGCGGGATCGTAGCTGGCAAGAAATCGCTTGTACAAAAAATCCGCAACCATCCTTTAAAGCGCGCGCTTCGTCCGGACGCCATGACATATGCTGCTTTAGCCGAAGTGTTAAAGCTCTACCGCCACCCTGACACATTGACCGAAACGCTGCCTTCCTTGCGGCATATGACGCGGCCAGTTGCGGACATTAAAGCTCAGGCTGATCGCCTATGCCCGAAAATATCCGAATCTTTGCCTGAACATCTTCAGGTTTCCAAAGAACCGTGTCTAAGTCAGGTTGGAAGTGGTGCATTACCTGTTGAGAGCCTAGACAGTTTTGCTGTCTCCATTACATCCGCCAGT
>CAKZNA010000031.1 GCA_937129355.1 uncultured Sphingomonadales bacterium
CCATCCCTAACTTTCTCCGATATTGCTGGGCAATGCGGGGAAGAAGCTGTTCTTGCACGAATTACGCGAAAAAGATCTGAATGGGCACACGAAAAAGAGTGGCGGTACCTTACAGGCGAGGTTGGGCCAAAACACTATTTGGATAACGCACTAAAGCGAGTATTTTTGGGCGCCAAAGCAAAGCCGGAGCATGCCGAAAGAGTGTGCGACATTCTAGATCAACGTCCAACGGAAGTTCTTCAAGGCAAAATTAATGGCTACGAACTAAATTTTCGGACCATCAAGCCTGCGAGAGAATATGAAGAGTGCGAAAGAGTGGGGCAGGGAAAATTTGAACCGGAAAATCATACATATGTGCGGAAAGGTTTGGAACAGTTTCTAGAAGTCCCGTATGAGACGTTCCTTGATAAATGCCAGCAAATAGCAAAGCAGCCAAACTTGGAGGAAATTTGCGATTTTGATGTTTCCGTCAACGATACAAGTAAGTTATTTTTGCAAACAACATTCAAATTCCGCGGTGGCCGAGGCGTTTATCACAAATACTATTTTGATAAAAAACTCAACCTTGCCTGACCCAACCGCCATTGTAGACTTAGCCTAAACGCTAATGCCTCGCCTAACCAAGGTTAATGCTGCAATGCAACAATAGACATTGCCGCGAATAAAGCGCATGGGAGCGCTTTGGGGTCAGAATCCGCACCCCGCCAAGGAAAAACCATGTCATTTGAAAATATCCCGCCGCTTTTGGGCGAGGCACTTGCCGCGCGCGAATATACGAAGCTTACCGCCGTTCAGTCTGCCGTCATCGTTGAAGAAGCGGATGGCCGCGATCTGATCGTGTCCGCGCAAACAGGCTCTGGCAAGACGGTGGCCTTTGGTCTGGCGATGGCGCCGCAGGTTCTGGATGGCGGAATGGTTAGCCTCGCCAAGACGCCAGCCGCGCTGATTATCGCGCCGACGCGCGAGCTTGCCTTGCAGGTCAGCCGCGAATTGATGTGGCTGTATAAAGGCGCGCAGGTGCGGATTGCGACATGCGTGGGCGGCATGGATGCCAGCAAGGAACGCCGTAACTTGCGGGGTGGCGCGCAGATTATTGTCGGTACGCCGGGGCGCTTGCGTGACCATCTGGAACGCGGCGCGCTTGATCTGTCAGAACTGAAAGTCGCGGTGCTCGACGAAGCCGATGAGATGCTCGACATGGGTTTCCGCGAGGAGCTCGAAGAAATCCTCAATGCCAGCCCGCAGGAACGCCGCACATTGATGTTCTCGGCCACCATGCCGAAACAGATCGTGTCGCTCGCCAAACGATATCAGCGCGATGCGATGCGCATTTCCACCGTTGGTGAGGATCGCGGGCATGGCGATATCAGCTATCAGGCGGTCACCGTCGCCCCGCCAGACACAGAAAATGCGGTGGTCAATTTACTGCGCCTGCATGAGCCCGAAACCGCCATCCTGTTTTGTGCGACGCGGGAACGTGTGCGCCATCTGCATTCCAAGCTAACCAATCGCGGGTTTAATGCCGTCGCGCTGTCGGGGGAGCATAGCCAGAGCGAGCGTAATCAAGCGCTTCAGGCTTTGCGAGACCGCCGTGCGCGGATATGCGTTGCCACCGATGTGGCTGCGCGCGGTATCGATTTGCCGAGCGTCACGTTGGTCGTGCATGTCGAAATTCCTCGCGATGCGGAGGCTTTGCAGCATCGCTCAGGCCGCACCGGACGTGCGGGCAAGAAGGGCACGGCGGTACTCGTTGTGCCTTACCAGCGGCGCAAGCGGGTGGAATCGATGCTGCGCGGCGCGAAGATCAATGCCGATTGGATGAAGGTGCCTAGCGCCGACGAGATCAAGGCGAAGGATCACGAACGCCTGCTTGAAAAACTGACGGCTCCGGTTGAACTGGATGATGCAGATAAAGCGCTCGGCAAGAAGCTGCTGGAAACCATGAGCGCGGAAGATATAGCCGCCGCTCTTGTGGCCACGCACCGGGCGAAAATGCCAGCCGCAGAAGAGATGCTTGATGACGGCAAACGCGAACGCGCGAAAGAATCGCACCGCGCTGGTTTCGACGATGCCGTCTGGTTCCGCATCAATGTGGGCCGCAAAAACAATGCCGATCCGAAATGGTTGTTGCCGCTGCTATGCCGCCGGGGTGGCGTGACGAAGAATGACGTGGGCGCGATCCGTATCATGGGCAATGAAAGCTTCGTCGCGATTGCCGCAAAAGCATCCAAAGACTTTGGCAAAGCAGCACAAAAGCCCGGCCATGACGAAGATGCCGATGTCGAGATTAACCAAGCCGACGGCCCACCCCGCGACGCCGCGCGGCAGAACAAGAAGCGCGGCAAGCAACGCTATCAGGGGAGAGGCGGTAAAGGCGGCCCGCATCGCGGGAAGCGTAAAGATGGCGGCGGCGAAGGTCGCGGTGATAAGCGCAAGGATAAACCGCGCGGTGATTTCAAAAAAGGTGGGAAGAAGAACGGTGCGCCATTTAAGAAGGGCGGGAAGCCGAAGGGTAAGCGAGCGGATTGATAGCGCTGCATCGCTAGCCAACAACCAACGTCATGACGGACTTGATCCGGTATCCAGAGCGGACGGAGCTTACCGAGATTGCGGATCAAGCCTGCAATGACGCTAGTTTCCTAGCCCATCCGCCCTACACACGCGTCCCAGATCATCCCGGCACTATCGGTTCCGTTAAATTCGTCAATCGCCACAATCCCGGTCGGCGACGTCACGTTTATCTCGGTCAGCCATTCGCCGCCGATCACGTCTATTCCCACAAAGATAAGCCCGAGTTCCTTCAAACGCGGCCCCATGGCGGCGCAAATTTCTTCTTCGCGTTTGGTTAAACCGGATGCCTCCGCGCTGCCGCCCACAGCCAAATTGCTGCGGAATTCGCCTTCGGCTGGTTTGCGGTTGATCGCGCCGACAAATTCACCGTCAATCAATACGATACGTTTGTCGCCTTTCGCGACATCGGGCAGAAACGGCTGCACCATATGCGGTTCGGGCCAGGTCGTGTCGAACATCTCCATCAGCGCGCTTAAATTATCGCCATCGGCGGGCACGCGGAAAATGGCTTTGCCGCCGTTGCCATGCAGCGGTTTAATCACCACCGCGCCATGTTCCTTTTGAAAATCGCGCACCGCCTCCAGTGACCGCGTGATCAGCGTGGGCGGCATAAATTCGCGATAATCGAGCACCATGACCTTTTCCGGCGCATTGCGGACGCTGACCGGATTGTTGCAAACCACTGTCTCGCTTTCGATCCGCTCCAGCAGATGCGTTGCGGTGATATAGCCGACGTGAAACGGCGGGTCCTGTCGCATCATCACGACATCAATATCGCTGCCCAGATCAATCCGGCGCGGCTGCCCAAAGCGGAAATGATTGCCCTGATCGCGCTTCAAATCATGCACCGGATGCGCCCATGCGGTCAGGCGGTCGTTCGCATCGAGGCTCAACGTCTCGACATCATAATGCCAGATATCATAGCCGCGTTCCTGCGCGCCGAGCATCAGGTGAAAGCTGCTGTCACCCTTCACCCCGACATTTTCCATCGGGTCCATCTGAAATGCGGTTTTTAGGGTCATTCGGTTTCTTTCCAATATTTCATATCTGCCCGACATTCACCAAATGGCGCGGCATCGTCCAAGGTGCAACCAATATCACATCGACACGGATTTCCTCTGCACCTTTGCCATATCGCGCTACCAATGCTTCGGCGGCAGCGATCACACGGCGCAGGCGGTAGGCGTCGATGGAATGGTCTAGCTGCTCCGCCGTCGCGCGCGCCTTCACCTCTACAAAGGCCAGCGCCTTGCCGCGCCGCACGACAAGATCAACCTCTCCGCGCGGCGTTTTGACGCGCTCGCCAACTATCCGCCAGCCATGCAGCCGCAACCACCATGCCGCAATAGCCTCCCCACGCCTCCCGCGTTTTTCGGCCTGTTGGCGCTTCATTTTTTCATCTGTGAGGCGCGGTCATACAGCTCTTTACGGTCCAGCCCGAACCGCTTTGCAACCTCACCCGCCGCCTTGCTCGCGGGCAGACGGGTTAATGCCTCGGCCAAAGCAACATCCACATCGCCCGTTTCCGTGGGTGCTTCGGCGGGCGGCCCGACCAGAAGCACAATCTCTCCCTTCGGCGTTTCATCGGCATATCGCGCGGCCAGTTCAGAAAGGCTGCCCGTGAGGACCTTTTCGAATTTCTTGGTCAGCTCACGCGCAACCGCCGCCTCGCGTTCGCCAAGGCCCGCTTCCAATGCCGCAAGCGCCGCGCCCAATCGCGGGCCGCTTTCGTAAAATACCAGTGTTGCCTTCACCGCCGCCAGTTCAGAAATCGCTTCGGCACGCGCCTTTTGCTTTGAAGGCAGAAATCCCGAAAACAGAAATCGATCAGTAGGCAGACCGGATATCGACAAGGCCGTGATCGCCGCACTCGGCCCCGGAATGCCGAAAACCTCTATCCCTGCATCTCGCGCCGCATAGACAAGCTTATACCCCGGGTCGGATATAAGCGGCGTTCCGGCATCGCTGACCAACGCAACCACGCCGCCGCGTGCTGCGTCCAAAAGCTGGTCTCTATCACTGACTTTCGCATGGTCATTATAACGGACCATGCGTTTTTTCAGGCCGAGATGGTTCAGCAGCTTCCCCGTTACCCGGCTGTCCTCGACCGCGATAATATCCGCCGCTGCCAAAATGTCACAGGCGCGCTTTGAAATATCTGCAAGGTTGCCGATTGGGGTCGCGACAATGTAAAGACCCGACTCAAGTGCCTTAACAGGCTGATTTTTTTGATCCGGGGTAGACATGATGACTATGGCTTTTGCAGGAAGTTTCCGCCGCTCGCAAGCAGGCACAGGAGAAAATAACTGGGGCAAAGTCAAAAGACTATTCGCGCTAGGAACGCTAGCTTTGCTCGCTGCCTGTCAATCGGTCGTCCCGCGTGGCGGCGAAGTACCGGCAACGCCTACGCCGCAGACGGACCCGAACAATATCGTTTCATCGGATAGCGACCGGCATTTGGTTGCGCTGCTTCTGCCCGTTAGCGGGCCTGACGGCGACATTGGACGTTCGATTGCGAATGCGACCACTTTGGCGCTGCTCGATACGAAAAATTCTTCTATTCGCATGACGACATATGACACCGCACTTGGTGTTGATGTTGCCGCACGCAAAGCGGTTGCAGATGGTAACAGGCTTATCCTTGGCCCCCTTCGCGGTGACAATGTTGTGAAGGTTGCCAATGTCGCACGGCCAGCTGGCGTACCAATTATCAGCTTTTCCAACGATATTGGCGTAGCTGGACAGAATGTGTTCCTGATGGGCCATCTGCCGGGGCAATCGATTGAACGCGTGGTCAAATATGCTCGCGCGCAGGGCATTACCAATTTTGGCGGTATCGTCACCAAGAATGTTTATGGCCAACGCGCCATGTCCAACCTGACCAGCGCCGTGCGTAATGCAGGCGGACGTCTTGTCGGCGTTCAGGAAATTGGCGGCACGCGGTCGTCAATTGATGCGGCAACACGGCGTTTACGCGCTGGCGGACAAGTTGAAGCGGTGCTGGTGGCAACGGGCGGCCGGACGGCATTGGCCGTCATCCCGTCAATCCGCAATCATGGCATGAAAAATGCACGTATTTTGGGGCCGGACCGCTGGAATACCGACACCTCGTTGGCGGGCAACAAGAACGCGCACGGCGCATGGTTTGCCAGCGTGGCCGATGGGCTTTACCGCCAATATGCGACGAAATACCGCACGCGCTATGGCACCACGCCTTCGCGGCTTTCCAGCCTGGGTTATGACGCTGTATTGCTAACCGCACGGGTTGCGCAAGAATGGCAGGTTGGCAGGCGTTTCCCAGTTGCACGGCTGACCAAGCCAGATGGCTTTATCGGCATAGACGGATCATTCCGCTTCATGCGCAACGGATTGTCGGAACGGATGCTGGAAGTGCAAGAGGTTCGCGCAGGCCAATATGTGACAATCGATGCCGCGCCAAGATCATTTGTTACCGGTAAGTAACTAAGCCGCAACCCCGCGCAGCTTACGTTCTTTCTGAAGCTTCTTCAGCACCATTTGCCGCTTCAACCGGCTCAAATGGTCGATGAATAATATGCCTTCCAGATGGTCCATTTCATGTTGGAGGCAGGTGGCCATCATGCCTTCCATATCTTCTTCATGCGTCTTGCCGTCGACATCCTGCCAACGCGCGCGAATGGTGGCGGGGCGGTCTACTTCGGCATATTGATCGGGAACCGAAAGACAGCCTTCATTATAGCTTGCCTGTTCCTCTGACGGATCAAGAATTTCTGGATTGATGAAAACGCGCGGATCATTGATCACTTCATGTTCATGATCGCATGTTTCACCCTCTGCATGGTCGTGATCATGCGGGGCAGGCTCTTGCAAGTCGATCACCAACACGCGCTTTGCAACGCCAACCTGTATCGCCGCAAGCCCGATACCGGGCGCTGCATACATGGTTTCAAACATATCATCGACCAGCTGCTTTAGCGCAGCATCGAATTTCTCGACCGGCTGAGAAATGGTTTTCAGCCGCGGATCGGGCACTTCAAGAATTGGGAGAATGGACATGGGCGTAATTTAGGGATGGTTGACGGCGGGGTCAATGATTGAGCGAAATGGTGTGAGGCAGTGACCACAGACTCAATTTTATCCCGAAAGCAGGCATGCGACACTTGTGTAACTTTCAGCGAAGTGTATTATTGTGGTGATACACCCTCTGGAGAATATTATGATTGCTGAAACCCTGCTTGCCCTGTCGCTCCAAACTTCGCCTATTGCGGCCACTGATTCGGCATCAATGCCGAACGATGCCGCGACGCAGGCTCGTATTGAGGCTGCGGATAGCAAATTGTTTTACGCTGCGTTCGAAGGGTGCATGCCAGAGGTTTTGAACGATCTGATGCTGCCTAATTATCGGATGATTCATGATCAGGGTGGCTTGGTTGTCAATAATCGGGCTGATTTCGTCGAAAGGATCACTCAGGGCTGTGCCGATCGCGCACCGGGTGCGAAGAATGAAGGGTACCGGAATCGCCGACTGGCTGTACCCGGAACAAGGACAATTCGCCGGATGGGGAGTTGGGGAGTTGTCGAGAACGGCGATCACGTGTTCTTTGAATTGCGCCGGCGTCCGGCGGGTTCTTTGGGAAAGAGTGATGCGGGCGGCCCTGAATGGATCATGGTTGGCGGAGCAAGCTATACACATGTGTGGCAATGGATGGGTGACGAGAGCCGTTTCCGCTTATCAGAAAGTATAAGCTATGATCACGGGGCAGCGCTTCCTTACCCACCTAGCGAATAAGCACTTCGCACCGCGAAAAGACGCCCCTGTTTGGTGCAATGCGCTCCCTTTGATCGCCACAGTTTTTTGCAACTATCCAGTACCGGTTTTTGCGCCCAAGAGGGATATCTATATCAAACCACCGGCCTTCTTGCGCGCAAAGCCTGCGCCAATGTGCCTTCGTCTAGATAATCCAGCTCTCCGCCTACGGGCACGCCATGCGCCAATTGGGTGAGGCGTACCGGAAATTGTTCGAGCCGTTCCGCCAGATAATGCGATGTCGTTTGCCCTTCCAGCGTTGCATTCATGGCCAGCACCACTTCATCGATACCGCCGTGTGATATGCGCCGGACCAGCGCCTCGATATTCAAATCCTCTGGCCGCACGCCATCGAGCGCGGATAGCTTTCCGCCCAACACATGATATTTGCCCGGAAACAGCCGCGATTTATCTAGTGCCCAAAGGTCAGAAACATCCTCCACCACACAGATCGATTTCATATCGCGGCGCGGATCGGCGCAGATGCCGCAGGGATTGACCGTATCGATATTCCCGCAAGTCTCGCAATTCACCAGCTGCTCATCAACATTGACCAGCGCTTTCAAAAGCGGCTGCATCACCGTTTCACGCTTTTTCATCAGATGCAATACAACGCGCCGGGCAGAACGCGGACCGAGCCCGGGCAGTTTCGACAATGCACCTGCGAGTGCGTCTATTTCTTGCGATGCCATGGGATGAGCATTAGGGCGCTTTGCGAAAAAGGAAAACAGTCAAATGCGCATCGCCTTTATGGGAACCCCGGAATTTGCCGTACCGACGCTAAACGCGCTGGTGGAGGCGGGGCATGATGTGATGGCGGTTTATTCGCAGCCGCCGAGGCGTGCGGGGCGCGGCAAGAAGCTGTCACCCTCACCCGTTCAAAAGCGGGCAGAGGAATTGGGACTGGAGGTTCGCTATCCGGTTTCGCTCAAATCAGAGGAAGAACAGGCCGACTTTGCGGCGCTTGATTTGGACGTTGCCGTGGTGGCGGCCTACGGCCTGATATTACCGCAAGCAATACTCGACGCGCCAAAGCATGGCTGCTTGAATGTCCATGGCTCGCTGTTACCAAGATGGCGCGGCGCGGCGCCGGTGCAGCGCGCGATATTGGCCGGTGATATGGAGACCGGAGTTTGCATTATGCAGATGGAAGCGGGGCTCGATACAGGGCCGGTGCGGGCGACGGCACGAACGCCTGTCGGCAGCAAGACTTGCGGCGAGCTGACTGATGAACTTGCGGCGCTTGGTGCCGAAAAAATGATCGAGGTGCTAGGTAACATGGATGCCCATCCCGCCTCCGCCCAACCTGGCGAAGGTGTCACTTATGCAGCCAAGATAGATAAAGCCGAAAGCCGGATAGATTTTGCCAAGGATGCTGGCGTAGTCGAACGCAAAATACGCGCATTCAATCCTTTTCCCGGCGCATGGTTCGAATATGATGGAGATCGTTACAAGATATTGGAGGCAGAACTTGCAGACGCTAGCGCGCCTGAGGGAAGCGTTATTGATGACCAACTCACCATCGCTTGTGGAAGCGATGCCATCCGCCCAACCCTAATCCAACGCTCTGGCAAACCAGCCATGCCAACGGCAGACATGCTGCGCGGCAAGCCTATCCCCGCCGGCACAATCCTCACATGACCCGCTTCGCGCTCACCATAGAATTTGATGGCGGCCCCTATATGGGCTGGCAGCGGCAGGACCATGGAGCGACCGTGCAGGGCGAAATTGAGGCCGCGATTGGCAAATTTACCGGCGAGCAAGTCGTCGTCTATGGCGCTGGCCGTACCGATGCCGGTGTCCATGCGAGAGCCATGCGCGCGCATGTTGATATTGAAAAGCCGCTGGATGCATTCCGCCTGATGGAGGCGCTCAATGCGCATTTGCGGCCGAACCCGATTGCGATATTGGCCTGCGAAGAGGTGCCAGACGAATGGCACGCGCGCTTCAGCTGTACCGGGCGCAGCTATGAGTATCATATCATCAATCGCCGCGCGCAGCTGGCTATCGAAAAGGGGCGCGTGTGGCGGGTCGGTGCAAAGCTGGACGAAGCTGCCATGCAGGACGCCGCATCGATTCTGATCGGCAAGCATGATTTCACCACCTTCCGCTCGGTCAATTGCCAATCGGCCAGCCCTGTCAAAAAACTGGACCGTCTGGATGTTCGCCGCGAGGGCAACCGGATAATTATCGAGGCCGCTGCACTCAGCTTTCTGCATCATCAGGTACGGTCCATGGTTGGCGCTTTGGCGGCGGTTGGCCGCGGCAAAGAGCAGTGGACTGTTAGGGCCCACCGTTCTCTGGACAGCGACCCGGACTCGGTCAGTGTCGGCCCCATTCACTACGAAATTATCGAGCCATTGCAGCGGGTTCGCATTGCGCTCGATGCTAACGAGGAGCAGCCTATTGCCTTTGATATCGAGTTCGATGCGGTGGCGCCCTGCGTGGTCGAAGATCGCGAAGATCGTCGCGATATGCACGGTTTTCGCCG
>CAKZNA010000032.1 GCA_937129355.1 uncultured Sphingomonadales bacterium
GAAGGTTGCACCGGCTGTGTCGCACACAGTCGCGGCCCAAACACTGTCGACACTGTACGGCGGCACCGACCGCCGCGCAATTAGAGCTGATCAGCGCGCTCGATCCGCAAAATTTGCGCGCCTCTGTTTTCAAGGACAATCCGCCCGGACGCCGGGCAAATTGAAGGATAAGACTCATGGCTGATGATGCAAAACCGATAGACCTTGAACTTGTCGACCGTGTCGAAAAAGACATTGTTTACGAGGAGTCTGAGCCGATACTGTATGAGGTCGACAATCATGTCGCCTATGTGACGCTCAACCGGCCAACTCTGCACAATGCGCAAAACAGCCAGATGCTTTATGCGCTCGACGACGCATTCAACCGCGCATCAATGGATGATGAAATCAAAGTCATCGTGCTGGGCGGCGAAGGCAAACATTTTAGCGCAGGCCATGACATCGGATCGCCCGGCCGGGATCATCTGGTTCCGTTTGATCACCGGCTCATGGTGCCGGACCATACCACAAAGCCCGGCGCTGAATTGCTCTACACGCGCGAGAAAGAGGTGTATCTGGGAATGTGCCGCCGTTGGCGCGATATTGCCAAGCCGACCATTTGCATGGTGCAAGGGGCCTGTGTCGCTGGCGGTCTGATGCTTGCGTGGGTATGCGATCTTATCGTTGCAAGCGAGGACGCTTTCTTTCAGGACCCGGTCAATCGGATGGGCATTCCCGGCGTTGAGTATTTTGCCCATGGTTATGAATTGCCGCCGCGTATCGCCAAGGAGTTTCTATTGCTCGGCGAACGGATGCCAGCACAGCGCGCGCATCAATTTGGTATGGTAAACCGCTTATATCCGCGTGATGAATTGCGCGAAGAGGTTTCGAAAATGGCGCATGAAATTGCAGACCGCCCGCGCCTTGGCAATTGGTTGACCAAGCAGGCGCTCAACCATGTCGAAGAAAGCGCAGGCAAGCGGACCGTGATGGATGCCGTATTCCACATGCATCATTTTGCCCATGCCCAAAATGACCTTGTTTCGGGCGATAGCCTTGCTGGCATGGATGGCGGAAAAATGGCGAAGGCCAACAAGAAACAAGCCGGGAGCTGACCTTTGGGCGACCCGCTCTCCACCAAGCTGACCGAGATGCTCGGATGCCGATTGCCCGTTGTGCAGACAGCGATGGGCTGGATCGCGACGCCGCAATTGGTGGCGGCATCGAGCAATGCAGGCGCATTCGGCTTTCTGGCTGGCGCCGTGATGAAGCCAGCCGAATTATCGGATGAAATCGCAAAACTGAAAGACATGACGCCGCATAATTTCGGGGTGAATTTCCATAGCTTTCAACCCGGCGCGAAAGAGGTGGTGGAGATCATTCTCGCCAATAGCGACCGAGTGCGCGCAGTGAGCTTCGGGCGCGGTCCCGATGTGGAAATGATTAATAAATTCCGCGACGCCGGGATAGTCTGCATGCCCACTGTGGGCGCGCAAAAGCATGCCGAAAAAATGGTCGCGCTTGGCTGTCAGGCGATCACCATTCAAGGCGGTGAAGGTGGCGGGCATACTGGATCCGTTGCTACCACGGTTCTATTGCCGCAAGTGCTAGACGCGGTTGATGTTCCCGTAGTTGCGGCAGGCGGCTTTGCCGATGGTCGCGGATTGGCCGCCGCACTGGCTTTCGGGGCAAGCGGGATTGCTATGGGCACTCGGTTTATGATGACCAGCGACAGCCCGGTTCCGACGGGCCCCAAATCCGCCTATACCGGCGCAACGACAAATGACATTACCGTCACGACCAAAATTGACGGCATTCCGCAGCGAATGATCATCAACCCGATGCTTAAGCGTATCGAGCGGTCTGGCGCGCTATCCAAATGGCAACGCGGCATCATGGCGGGGCTCGCGATGAAAAAACAAACCGGTGCCAGTTGGGGTGATCTGATCAAGACCGCACGCGGCATGACGGCACATGGAGACATGTCCCTGCCCGAAGCCATGATGGCCGCCGCGGCTCCAATGATGCTGCAAAAGGCAGTGGTAGATGGCGATGCAGATGGCGGCCTGATGGCGACAGGATTGGTGGCAGGGCGCCTAACCAACCTACCAAACTGCGCGGAACTGCTTGAAGAAATTGAACGCGATGCGCGGGCCAATATTGCCCGGCTTGCGGCCTGAGGAGAATTAGAAATGCCTATCACGACCACTATCAACGACCGGATTGCAGAGATTGTTTTCGATGTCGCTCCCGTCAATGCATTCGATAGTGAAACCTGGATGTCCATTCCCGATATCGTAACCAAAGCCGCCAGCAATCCAGAAGTAAATTGCGTGCTCATCCGCGCCGAAGGAAAAGGCTTTTGCGGCGGTGTTGATATAAAAGAAATGCAAGCGCATCCCGAGCGCATCACATTGCTTAATCGCGGCAACTATCTGACATTCAAGGCAATCCGCGACGCGGAGGTCCCCGTGATTGTGGCCGCGCATAAATTCGTGATTGGCGGCGGCATCGGTATTTGCGGTGCGAGTGATAGCATCATTGCAGCCGACGACGCCTATTTCTCCCTTCCCGAAGTGGATCGGGGAGCAATGGGCGGTGCATCGCATTTGTCGCGCATGTTGCCGCTACATAAAGTTCGCGCTGCGTTCTTTACGGGCGGAAATATTCCGGCAGAAGAAGCCTACCGTCTCGGCGCAATTGAAAAGGTAGTGCCCCGCGCTGATCTGGAAAAAGAAGCGCGCGCATTTTGCGCGATCATTGCTTCTAAATCCCGCAAAGCACTGGTGATTGCGAAGGAAGCGCTTAACGGCCTTGAAGAGCGAGACGTGGATCGCGGCTATCGCTGGGAACAGGGTTTCACGCTGGAAATGTATATGCATGAAGACAGCCAAAAATCCCGCGACGAATTTGTCAAAACGGGTGAAGCGGCGAAATTCTGATGCAGTTGAATTACACGCCCGAACAAGATGCTTTCCGGACAGAGATCCGTCAATGGCTGGCGGACAATGTTCCCGAAAAGCCTCTACTCACACTCGAAGGCGAAGAGGGATATCACCAGCATGTCGAATGGGAGCGCAAGCTTGCCAGCGGCAATTGGGGGATGGTCACCTGGCCGGAGCAGTTTGGCGGACGCGGGCTTGATCTGATCCAGTGGTTGATTTTTGAGGAAGAATATTGGGCCGCTGGTGCGCCGCTACGTGTAAACCAAAACGGCATTTTCCTGCTCGGGCCAACGGTTATGGAATATGGCACGGAAGAACAAAAGTCGCGTTTCCTAACGCCGATGGCGAAGGGCGAAAAAATCTGGGCACAAGCATGGTCTGAACCCGGCGCGGGTAGCGATATGGCTGCGATCACAACCAAAGCCGTCCGCGATGGCGATGAATATGTAATCACGGGCCAGAAAACATGGTCCAGCCGCGCCAGCTTTGCCGATTGGGGCTTCGGGCTCTTCAGGACGGAAGAAGGCAGCAAAAGGCATAGGGGATTGAGCTTCATCCTGTTCGATCTCAACAGCCCCGGCATCACGCGCCGCCCGATCCGGCAATTGCATGGCGAGCCCGGATTTGCCGAATTATTCTTCGACGAAGTGCGCGTGCCCGCAGAAAATATGCTAGCTGGAGAAGGCGAAGGATGGAATGTGGCGATGGCGACCGCAGGGTTTGAGCGCGGATTGATGCTGCGTTCTCCAGGCCGCTTTCAGGCGGCAGCCAAGCGGCTAGTTGACCTGTACCGAACGCATGAAGCAAATGCCTCACCGTCAGCGCGAGAAGCCGTCAGCAAGGCCTGGATGGATACTCAGGCCTATGCCTATAATACCTATTCGGTGGCCGCGAAAATTTTGGCGGGCGGTAAAATTGGCGCAGAGGCAAGCCTCAACAAGATATTCTGGTCGGAATTGGACCGCGCAATGCACCGCACGGCCATGCAGATTTTGGGCGCAGCGGCTGAGCTTACGAAATTTACCGATGGCTCGATCAACCAATGGCTCGAAGGATATATCTTCTCGCTATCGGGACCCATCTATGCCGGCTCCAATGAGATTCAGCGCAACATAACAGCGGAACGCTTGCTTGGCTTGCCGCGGCAAGGAGCAGGATAATGGAGTTTCTGCTTACCGACGATCAAGCTACCCTGACAGAGGGCGTGCGCGAATTTCTAACTGGCACGCACGGCCCGGAAGTGCTTCGTCGCCTTGACGAGGAAGGCAATCGTGACCCTGCAATCTGGCAAAGCCTAGTGGAAATGGGATTGCCCGGCCTGCTGGTTCCGGAGGAAAATGGCGGTCTTGGCATGGCATTGCTCGACGCAGCGCTGATTGCCGCTGAATGCGGGCGGGCTTGCCTTGCCGAGCCATTGGTCGATACTGCATTTGTGGCCGTGCCCTGGTTGATGGCGAAGGGCGAGACTGGCGAACTGGCGGCTATAGCTGCAGGCGAAAAAACCGTTCCTCTGGCGCATAACATCAATGGCTGGACCGCGGATGGTAACGGTGAAGCGCTGGAAAGCGTAGACCCGCTTCGCAATCTTTCACCGCTCACACCCGATGCTACCGATGATGAGCTTTTGCTCAATCTCGGCGCATTAATGTCGTCAGCACAGCTTGTGGGTCTGGCCAGCGCCATGCTTGATCAAGCGGTGGAATATGCAAAAATGCGCAATCAATTCGGGCAGCCCATTGGTTCTTTTCAAGCGGTCAAACACCATCTCGCAAGCGCCACCGTCGCGCTGGAGTTTGCCAAGCCTGTTGTTTGGCGCGCGGCGCAGGCAATGGATGATGGACAGGAAAATGCCGCTATCCATGTTAGCCATGCCAAGCTTGCCGCCGGAGATGCGGCGCTGCAAATGGCGGAGACCGCTATACAGGTGCATGGCGCGATGGGCTATACATATGAGGTCGATCTGCATTTCTGGATGAAGCGCAGCTGGGCGCATATTGGCGCGTGGGGCAGCCGCGCCTTTCACACAAAACGGGTTGATGATGCCGTCATTGGCGGTGCGATGAATATCGGCCCGCAACATACATTTGGATAGAGGAATACCATGCCAGAAGCCTATATTATTGACGCGGTGAGAACGCCGATTGGACGCAAAAAGGGATCACTGGCCGAATTGCACCCCGCCGATCTGGGTGCACATCCGATCAAGGCATTGACCGAGCGTACGGACTTTGATGCTGGCGCTGTGGACGATGTTGTATGGGGCTGCTGCGATACGATTGGTCCGCAAGCTGGCGATATCGGACGTTCGGTTTGGCTGGTGGCTGGATTGCCGCAGCATGTTCCCGGAACCACCGTAGACCGCCAATGCGGTTCTTCACAGCAAGCGCTGCATTTCGCTGCACAGGGCGTAATGAGCGGAACGCAGGATCTGGTTGTCGCTGGCGGATCGCAGGCAATGAATGCCATCCCTATTTCCGCCGCGATGTATGCAGGGCAGCCTTATGGCTTTGACAATCCGTTCAATACATCACCCGGCTGGGTAGAGCGTTATGGTGATGGTTTGCTGAACCAGATTAATTCGGCCGAAATGATCGCCGACAAATGGGACATCAGCCGCGAGCAGATGGAAGAGTTCGCCCTCGCCTCCCACCAACGCGCGCAAGCAGCTACCGACAATGGTTGGTTCAAAAATGAAATCGCACCGCTGAACGGACTTGAAGCGGATGAAACGATCCGGCCCACGACAACGCTGGAAGGACTTTCGCAGCTTAAGGTGATCCAAGAAGGCGGCAAGGTTACCGCGGGTGTTTCCAGCCAAAATTGTGATGGCGCGGCGGCGATGCTGGTTGCGTCAGAACAGGCGGTCAAGGACCACGGCCTGAAACCACGCGCACGCATCCACCATCTATCGGTTCGTGCTGACGATCCAGTCTGGATGTTGACAGCTCCGATACCAGCGACAGAATATGCCCTCAAAAAAGCGGGCATGAGCATCAATGACATTGACCTGTTCGAATGCAACGAAGCATTTGCCAGCGTACCGATGGCATGGATGAAAGAGCATGATATCAGCCATGAAAAAGTGAATATTCACGGCGGTGCCATTGCGCTTGGCCATCCGCTTGGCGGAACGGGCGCGCGGCTCATGACAACATTGCTCAACGCCCTAGAACGCACCGGCGGCAAATATGGCCTGCAAACCATGTGCGAAGGCGGCGGACAGGCCAACGTAACGATCATCGAGAGGCTGTAACCAGATGCCAAACGCCGCCATTGATATCCCCAATTTATTGTATCGCTATGCCGACGCAATCGACGCGGCGGATTTTGATGGCGCAGCAGATCTGTTCCGGCATGGGTGGATTATTGCCGAGGGGCAAAAAATCGAAGGTAGCAAGAATATCGCGTCGATGTGGCAAAGCTGGATTGTGATGTATCCCGATGGCACGCCGCGCACACGCCACCTGACAACCAACCCGATAATCGCACTATCGAATGATGAAAAGACAGCCAATTGCCGGTCGCAATGGACCATCATTCAAGCAACTGATGATTTGCCCCTGCAGCCGATTGCAAGCGGCAGATACAATGACCAGTTTGCGATTATCGATGGTGCTTGGTGTTTTACGGAACGAAATTATGCACAGATTGACCTTGTTGGTGACACCAGCGGGCATCTGAAACAGCAACTAGCAGAAGAGGGATCATAAATGGGAATTTGTGACAACAGAACGGTTATCATCACGGGCGCTGCCGGCGGTTTGGGTAAAAGCTATGCGCTTGCCTTTGCTGCTGAAGGCGCAAATGTGATGGTCAATGATATCGGCACCTCACTGGGTGGTGAAGGCCGCGATACCAGCGCAGCAGATGCGGTGGTTGAAGAGATAATATCGGCGGGTGGCAAAGCTATCGCCAACTATGAAGACGTAACCGACTGGGATGCAGGCAAACGTATTGTAGATGCCGCGATTGCCGAATTTGGCGATCTGCACGTGGTGGTCAACAATGCAGGAATCGTGCGCGACCGCATGTTTGTCTCGGCCACATTGGATGAATGGGATGCGACAATGCATGTGCATCTGCGCGGGCATTTCTGCATTGCGCGCCATGCCGTTGATCATTGGCGCGCCAAGCAGAAGGCTGGCGAAAACCCGGATGCGCGAATTATCAACACGACCAGCGGAGCGGGCCTGCAGGGCTCAATTGCGCAGGCGGCCTATTCAACTGCCAAGGGCGGTATAGCATCGCTAACCTTGGTGCAGGCCGCAGAGCTTGGCCGATATGGCATTACATCAAATGCGCTGGCTCCGTCGGCGCGCACACGCATGACCGAACAGGCTTTTGCCGACAAGATGGCCACCGATGGTGACAGTTTTGATGTTATGAATCCCGATAATATTGCGCCGACAGTCGTATGGCTGGGTAGCAGCGAAAGCGCCGATGTGACAGGATGTGTGTTCGAGCTTGAAGGCGGAAAGATCATGCTGGAAGATGGTTGGCGCGAAGGGCCGCAAGTCGATGCTGGCGCAAAATGGAACCCGGCAGACGTTGGTGATGCGGTTGGAAAACTAGTCGAGCAGCGCACACCGCCGCGCAAGGTTTGGGGAACGTAATATGGATTTTGCATTCACCGACGAACAGGCGATGATCGCCGAAACCGCACAGCAATTCTTTGCCGAGAATGCCACAAGCAGCCGTACGCGGGAAGCGATGGCAGCTGATGGTTTTGATCGCGCTACATGGCAATCTTTTTGCCAGGAATTGGGACTTGGCGGACTTTTGGTTCCAGAAGAATTTGGTGGCAGCGCGCTTGGCATGGTTGATTTTGCAACCGTGGCCGAAGCGGCAGGCTCACAAGTCGCGGCAATCCCGTTGCACGGGCTAGCTATGATCGGATCAGCGATTGCGGCTGGTGGTAGCGACGAACAAAAATCGAAATGGTTGCCTCAGCTCGCCAGCGGCGATGTTGTCGCATCCGGCGGCGGCAATGCAGATTTGAAATCGGACAATGGCGGCCTTTCAGGAAAAATCGAATTTGTGCCGCATGGCAACATCGCAAACCTGTTCATTCTTTCGGATGGCAGCGAGGCGTGGATTGTCGAAGCAGATGCCGATGGCCTTTCGGTAGACACGCCAGTCACGATGGATCAAACACGGCCACAAGCAACGCTGACGCTTTCTAACGTGAAGGCCGACCCGCTTGCAGACGGCGCAGCGGCACTGAACATAGGCAAAGCTGCCGGATGGATATGCCTTGCAGCAGAAGCATTGGGCGGTGCGCAAGCATGTCTCGATAGAACCTGCGAATATGCAAAGGAACGTGAACAATTCGGGCGCGCAATCGGAAGCTTTCAAGCCTATAAGCATCGCCTAGCTGACATGATGATCGAAATTGAACAGGCGCGTTCAGCCGTTTATTGGGCCGCATGCGCTATCGATGAAGGCTCCGACGAAGCAGAACTTGCTTTGCATGCGGCTAAAAGCTTTTGCGCCGACACATTCTTCAAATGCGCTGGCGATATGATCCAGCTGCATGGCGGTATTGGCTTCACGTGGGAGCATGACGCGCATCTATTTTTCAAACGCGCGCGGTCGATCCAGACAATGATGCAAAGTGGCAATTGGCACCGCGAAGAAATTGCGACGATGATTTTGGGAGAAGCGGCATGAAACTGGGCTTTTCCAAAGAAGACGAAGATTTCCGCAGCGAATGTGCAAGCTGGTTAAACGATCAGATGTCCGGCGAGTTCTCGGACATTAAAGGCATCACAACGCTGACCGAGAAAGCGGAGCGGCGTAAAGAGTGGGAACAACAGCTTGCGGCGCATAAATGGTCCTGCATCGGCTGGCCGGAAGAATGGGGTGGCCGCGGGGCAAGCTTGGCGCAGCAGGTTATCTTTGCCGAGGAATATGCGCGTGCTGGCGTCCCCGGGCGGGTCAATCACATCGGTATAGAGCTTGCTGGACCAACTATTCTGACCTTTGGTACGGATGAGCAGAAGAAGCGCTTTCTACCCGATATTGCGGCAGGCAAAACGATCTTTTGCCAGGGCTTTTCCGAACCAGGCGCTGGTTCTGATTTGGCCGCAGTCCGCACCAAGGGCCATGTTGAAAATGGTGAATGGGTCGTCAATGGCCAGAAAATCTGGACCAGCCTCGCCCATATCTCCGATTGGATTTTCGTCGTAACGCGCACCGAAGAAGGAACGCAAGGGCCAAAGGGCTTATCTTTCCTGATGATGCCAATTGACCAAGAAGGCATCGAGATACGCGGTATCGAACAAATCAATGGCGATGCCGAGTTTAACGAAACATTCTTCACTGACGCAAAATGTGCCGAAGACAGTTTGATCGGCGCGCCGGGCGATGGTTGGAAAATTGCAATGGGCCTCCTTGCCTTTGAACGCGGTGTTTCAACATTGGGTCAACAGATGGCGTTTCGTAACGAGCTTGACGAAATTATTGCAGCGGCAAAATCCAACGGCAGCAGCAATGATCCTTTAATCCGCCAGCGCATTGCGAAAGCCGAAATCGGCCTGCGCCTGATGCGTTATGGCGCATTGCGAATGCTATCCAATCAGGATCATAGCAAGGTTGATGGCGCTGCGCTTACCTATAAGATCCAATGGGCAACATGGCGACGCGGTCTGGGCGAACTAGGCATGGATGTTCTTGGCCAGGGCGGCGAAATTGCAGAAGGTGGCGAATATGCATGGAACACATTGCCTAACTTGTTCCTCTATAGCCGTGCCGACACGATTTATGGCGGCACTAACCAGATCCAACGCAACCTAATCGCTGAACGTGGGCTGGGCATGCCGCGCGAACCAAGGGGCAAATAATGAGCTTAACACCGCAATATCCCGAAGGTCGCAATCTGCTGAAAGGCAAAACGGTTGTGGTTACCGCCGCAGCAGGAACCGG
>CAKZNA010000033.1 GCA_937129355.1 uncultured Sphingomonadales bacterium
CCTGATGACTGGAGTTTGAATAGATGAGCAACGAAAACGGAAAATTGCAACTAGACGGCAAAGAATTCGATATGCCCTTAATGAGCGGCACGATCGGACCAGACGTTGTCGACATCCGCAAACTCTATGGACAAAGCGGTGCGTTCACTTTTGATCCCGGCTTTACTTCGACGGCGAGTTGCGAGTCTCAGCTAACCTATATTGACGGCGGCGAAGGCGTGCTTCTGCATCGCGGTTATTCCATCGAAGAATTGTCGAAAGACAGCAGCTTCATGGAAGTATCCTATCTGCTTTTAAACGGAGAGCTGCCAAACGCGGATCAACTCAAAAATTTTAATCACACTATTTCACGGCACACGATGGTCCATGACCAGCTGGCCGGATTTTATAAAGGTTTTCGCAGAGATGCCCATCCGATGGCTATCATGTGCGGCGTTGTCGGCGCATTGAGCGCTTTCTATCACGATTCAACCGACATTGCCGATCCTGAACATCGCCGTATTTCCAGCCACCGTCTGATCGCAAAAATGCCAACTATCGCAGCCATGGCTTACAAATATTCAATCGGTCAGCCATTTCTCTACCCTGACAATGATCTGAGTTATACTGGCAATTTCTTGCGCATGACATTTGGCGTCCCGGCGGAAAAATACGAAGTAAACCCTGTGATTGAAAAAGCGTTGGACCGGATTTTTATTCTCCATGCGGATCATGAACAAAATGCATCCACATCAACAGTGCGGCTCGCTGGTTCTTCGGGTGCCAATCCGTTTGCTTGCATCGCGGCCGGTATTGCATGCCTATGGGGTCCGGCACATGGCGGCGCGAATGAGGCGGCTCTCAACATGCTGCGCGAAATCGGAACGCCTGATCAAATCCCGCATTATATTGAGCGCGCGAAGGACAAAAATGATCCATTCCGCCTGATGGGCTTTGGCCACCGCGTTTATAAGAATTACGATCCGCGCGCCAGCGTGATGCAGGAAACGGTTCGTGAGGTTCTAAAAGAACTAAACGTCAACGATCCGGTATTTGAAGTTGCCCTTCAGCTTGAAGAAATGGCGCTGAACGACCCCTATTTCAAAGAGAAAAAGCTCTTCCCGAATGTCGATTTCTATTCGGGCATCATCCTGTCTGCGATAGGCTTCCCGACCGATATGTTCACCGTCCTATTCGCCCTCGCCCGCACCGTTGGCTGGGTTGCGCAGTGGAATGAGATGATCAGTGATCCGGGCCAGAAAATCGGTCGCCCGCGTCAGCTTTACACTGGCCCTGAAGCGCGACCATTCGTTCCTATTGCCAACCGTTAGTCTGGAAGCACAGTTAAGTAGCAGCAGGAAGCGTGAGCGCGAAACATGCGCCGCCTTCCGCTGTGTTGCTAACGACGAGCGCTCCGTCCATCGCATTTGCCAATCGGCGCGAAATATATAGGCCGAGGCCGCTACCGCCATCGCCGCTTCGCCCGAGACGTTCGAATTTTTCAAAAACCTTCTCTTTGGCTTCATCGTCTATGCCATCGCCTTGATCGCTCACGGTAATACACGCGGTTCCATCTAGCGTAGCAATATCGATGCGCACCTTGCTACCGTCGGGCGAATATCGGATTGCGTTATTCACAAGATTCAGCAGAATCTGTAACACGCGCCGGAATTCCGCCGTTGCATGAACATGTTGATCAATATCCGGTGCAGCTATCTCTATTTGGTGGTCAGCCGCTTTCAACGCGAGCAAACCTGCCACACGGCGCGCGACATCGCCCAATTCAATTCGGTCGGGTGCGGTTTTGAAATCAGCCCGTTCAATCGCTTCCAAATCCCCCAAATCGTCGACCAACTCTACCAAATGCTTGGCTGCGTTGGCGATATCCTTCGCATAGGTTGCGTAATTATCCCGCAATGGCCCCTGCAGCTTGACACCGATAGTTTCAGCATTGGCGATGATACGGCCAAGCGGCTGCCGCAGGACAGGCGCGAGCTGGCTGCCAAACAAGATTGATTGATTGCCACTAGTTGAAGTCAATTCCTCGGATGCAGCCTGATTATCGTCGTCAACGGGGCTAAAATGCAGCCGATATCCGTCTAATGTGCTCTGCTGAGAAAATTGGGGGCGCGCATCCATCCGAAAATATCCCGGAAGCGCGAAAATTTCAGTATTGTGAAAAGAGAAGGCGCGTTCCGACTTCCCTGCTTGTTCCCATTCAGCTTGCTGTTCATCAGTTAGCTTCAAGAAGCTGGAAACAGGCGAGCCAACATATTGGTGATCAAAGTTCGGTGGGAAATTCCCTGTAACGCTCAGCAATACCAAGCCAGCATTTACATCTGCCTGAAAATATCCGGCCAATTGGTCAACGGCGTCAATGCGCGAGGCATCCTGACCGTCAATGGCATCAATGGTTCGGGCGCTCAAAATTGAAAGATGGACGATTTCGCCGCTCCACCGGCTTTCGACCCAATATTCACTGCAATTTTCTGTGTCTGCCACCAGGATTGTGCGCGCCAAGGCCATGCGCAAACGAGCGGTGTCTCTGGCAAGCGCAAGCAACCCCGGCACGGCGAGCGTACCGCCTTCTTCTCCCCCAGCAGCAAATTGCAGCCGGATAAGATCTGGGTCTGCGCGCAGCAGCCTGCCGTCGGCTTTGACTTCGGCGCTTATCGGCTGGGTAAGGATTGCTGTTGTGCTCACACGCTCCCTCCCGCTTGCAGGTTGCTTTCACTGTGCCACATTGAAACCGCCGCTTTGGCATCTTCAATTGAAAGAGAATTAAACCCACTTTCGAACAAATTTATGTCACGCGGGGTAAGCTGGTCAAAACCGAAGAGAGAACGAATATTCTCCATAGCCGCCTCGGCCTGAAGTTCGGCGGCCCGCTGAATTACGGCGAATGGCGAAATGGACGGCAAATCCAAAAGGCGGTAGATTTGATCTTGGCTAAGCAAAGTCATATCCGCCAATTCGGCAACAAACAAAGCCAGGCCGGCTTTGGCGGCAGATTGTTTATCCGCCTGATGTTCATCCCCCAGCATATGCGTCAATTTTCTTGCTGCATTCGCTGCCGTCTGATTTTCATTATAGGAAGACAGCAGGTCTTGTACTTTCTGGCGCTCCGCTTCCTTGTCGCCAGTATCAAGCGCAGATACTATCCTCCAGCACAGCCGGTGCAACAATTCGGGAGGCAACGATCGCCATTTCAGTGAAGCTTTACGCCTATTCAAACTGGAAATTGCAAGCAGCGTTTGCGCAGCCTCCGCTATGTTGTGATCCGCGCTTGCAAGCAAAACAGCAGGCAGCGTTTCAGAAAGCGAAATATCACTATTTTTGGCAAGCCGCATCTCGAGCTGCTGTTCAGCATTTCGTGCCAGCAAGAAATCAAGTAAAGCTGGATCGCGTTGGAGGCCCGATTGCAGAAGAGCCGGAAGCGCTGAAGAAACGGCCGCTCCCTCGCGCGATATTTCCCGCTCAATATCAGCGATGAGCTGCGAGAATTTATTCGATATGTCGGCAATCAACGCCTCGCTCGGCGGAGTAAAAGCACGCGGAAATATCATCGCCGCCACGTCTGAGCGCAATGATACGCTGTCACGGGCATATGCGCCCGCAACTTGCAGCAAATCATCATACTGGCCAAAACTGTCGTGCAAATCCCGCTTCCAGTTGTCTCAAATAGGCCGTGTATCTAGCATTTTTTGGGTTAAGGGCGGTTTAACTCTGTTGCATTCTTTTGGGTGGTGAATTGGACATAGAGAAGCGTAGCCACCTGCAACAAGACAAACATTTGAAAGACAACACTATATTGAGACGTAACCACGCCAGCAATCAGCGACAGCGATAGCAAGGCCGGTGACGGTAAATATCTACGCATATTGGTCTTTAAACGCAGCCTTGATGAATAGAGCAACAATCCGCCAGCAATCGGCGCGGCAAAGATAATCCTCGCGTCACCCGTCCAAATACCAAAACACAACAGCGCAATCACCAACAATATCCATGAAACCACAGACAAAATCCTGCTATTTCTGTCCTGCGTAACGCGAAAAATAATGTCAGATACGGTCAAAAAGAAAATGGCCAAAATTGCTGTAAATACCGCCGCAGCGAACACGCCAAAAAAGCCGAATAGCAACGTTGCGAGCGCAAATATCGTCCCGGTAACGTCCAAGATTTTGGGATCAATCGCAAACCGCAACGTCAGCCATCTGGCAAGCGGCGCGTATGCTTCCATCTCCACCAAACCGCTCTGATTTGACGCGGCATCTTGCAGCTTTTCGCGTTTCAGCCGTTCGGCATCGTCATTGCTATCAATAACTTGAAGCGCGCCACTATCGATCTGTTGCTGAGAGATAAGTTGCTGTTTGACTTCCGATTGAAGCGCGCTGCGTAATATGGCCGAGGTCAGGCTCCATCCTTCCGGTAGATCAGCGAGCCCCTTCAAAAGCTTCTGGTCAACAATGGCCATTCCGGCCCACCGCGTGTTCAAATCAATTCTTTCAAAGGCCGAATTCTCGTCGCGCCCGTCAACCGTCGCCACTACGGATTCATTTTGATCAATGAACCCGCCAAGAATAGTTTTCCCAACATTGATACCCGGTGCCAAAACAAGGCACTTGCCCGACATTGCAGAAGAAGCGGTCAAATCCTTCGGCGCGCGAACCATTGCGACATCAATTCCTTGCGCTTTCAATTCGTCAACCAAGGATAGGATGCCGCCGGTCAACTGCTCGGCTTCAATCAAAAATTGCTTTATTCCAAGCTCTTGTAAATCACGAATTTGCAAGGAGATAAGCGGTATGCCGCATAATTTTTCCATTGCAGGGTCAAATTGATTTTCATCGCCGAGGGCAACTGCAGACAAAACTGCTGTCTCAATTGATGCTGCTTTTACGTCTTCGCTTGGCATGCTGCTGATATGGAGCAAGTCGCCGCAATGCTAAAGTAAAAATCTGAAACGGCGGATTGCTTGATTTGCGCTGGCTTAGGCTAGAGGATGCTGTGCGATCTCGGCAATTGATGCCTCTAGCTTGCGAACAACTACCGGATCGCCGGGCGCACCTTCCAGTGCTTCATCGGACAGCTCAATCACCGCGCCAGCACCAAAACTGGCCGCTAGCCCTTTCAAGCGAAGTGCAGCATATTGCCAATTGGCATCGCAGCGGGACCGTGAAAGCAAGCTTATCTGCCGGTTCGCGCTCTCTACAAAATCCGAACGCAGCTCTTCGGCAAGCGCAGTATTATCCCCTGCGGCTGCTTTTAAAGCTGTGTCAAATGCGCCATAATCCATAGACATTCGTGCGCAATACCCCCCGATATGTTAACTTTGCGTTTCACATCAGCGATATTGTGCTATTATGGGACAATGGGATCACGTTCGAAAATTGTGGGGATAAACCGGGAAGAGGCTGAAACCGTCAATGAGGCGGAAGAAAAGGCCATAGCGCTCGGTAGCGAAGAAGATGCAGCTGAAGAGCTCATTCTTGGCGATGATGATGTTTATGCGGAAGAGGATTGGGAAGAAGATTATCTCGCCCCATCATCACCGCGTAACTGGAAAATGATCAGTGCGGCATCACTGGCGCTGCTCGCCTTTGTGGGTTGGACCGGATTTTTCATTTGGAGCAATCTAGCCGTTTTCTCGGCTATTCCGGCGAATAGCACCATTATATCCATGATTGGTGACTGGTCTCTGCCCGCCGCACTAATCGGTATCGCATGGCTTTTGGTGATGCGTAACAGCCGCTCAGAGGCATTGCGCTTTGCGGATGCTGGCGAAAAATTACGGGTAGAAAGCGAAGCGCTAGAAACCCGCATGCGCACCGTGAATGAAGAAATCGCGCTGGCCCGCGAATTTCTGGCGCAAAATGCACTGGATCTGGAATCGGTGGGAAGGCAATCTGCCGAGAAGCTGACCGATGCGGCACAGCAGCTTGGCGCAGCGCTTGCGGATAGCGACGAGAAAGCCAAAAAGCTTGAAGAAGTTAGCAATGCCGCAACAACCAACCTGGAACAGCTGCGCAAGCATCTTCCAGTGGTTACCAGCGCGGCCAAAGATGTGACGAACCAGATCGGCAGTGCCGGCAATGGCGCACAAGTGCAGATGAAATCGCTTATATCCGCGCTCAGCCGCGTGAATGAAGCGACGACGATCGCCCGCGAGTCAGTGGATGGTTTGGAAGAAGAAGCTGTTCAGGCTGCCAAAAATATAGGCGAAAATATCGACAAAAGCAGCCGCGAATTTTCCGAGAATATGGCGGCGGCCGGAAAATCGAGCGATGAAATTTCAGCGCGATTTGAAAAGATCGCAACGGATAGCAGCGCGGCTCTCGAAAAAAATGCGCAGAGGCTCTCCGAAATTCTCGGTGAGAGTAACGACACGCTAGCAGTGGACCTCGCCAATATCTCGGCTGCATTTGAAGAAACCACAAAAAATGCGCAGGCAGCGGTGGCAACAACATCGACAGAAATTTCCAGCCTGCTGGATAGCAGCAGCCAAAAGTTGACGACGCAGCTTGCCGATCTGGGAGGGGCGGTCGAAAATGTTCGCGATACCGTCGAAACGCAGGATAGCCGGGTCGAAGGAATAATTTCGCGGATCTCATCACTAATTGACGAAAGCATGGTGCAAATAGAGCAGCTGGATGACAATGCCTCTGAAAAGACATCGAAGCTGGCCTTTGCAATTGAAACACTGGTTCAAAGCACCCGAGATTTGGATGAAACTATCGTTGGTAGCAATTCAAGCGCCGCTGGCTTGGTGGAACAGTCCGAAAAAATACTTAGCGGTTTCGCGGCAGCACGAACCCAGATTGATGAGGAAATTCCTGCTGCGATTGGCCGGATGGAACAGAGCTTTGCCGGTAGTTTTGAGAGTATAGAGAATGCCCGCAAAGCCACCAGTGAAATGGATGAGCATAGCGACAATTTACTCGCTCGTTTAACGACTGTTGATGGATTGATCGGACAACAAAAGATCGAGCTCGACAGTTTGATGGCGAGCAGCGACGAGCAATTGACCAGCTACGGGGAACAGGCCGAAGCGCTGTCCACCAGCCTTAGCCAGACCCGTGAGTTGATTGGCCAGATGGCCGAGGATACCGACGGACGATTGATGTCATCACTCACCAGTTTGCGCGATACGACAGAAGAAACGGTCGCGCGCAGTAAACAGCTTATTGAAGAAGAGCTCGGCAATGTAGCGGGCCGCCTATCGTCGCAGAATAAGGAAATGCTCGGCAATGCAGTCGACAGTCAGCTGGCCGTGCTGAATGAACATATGCAAGGCGCAGTAATGCAGCAAATTTCGCTGTCGCAGGAAGCCACCGAGAAGCTCTCAAGCCGATTGGCGCAGATTGAAGAAATGACGGTAAACCTGGAAACGCGGTTGAAGGATACGCATGACGGATTTGGCGGGATGGACAATGAAGGGTTTGCGCGCCGGATGGCGATGCTCACTGAGACGCTCAATTCGACCGCAATCGATGTTGCCAAAATTCTATCCAATGAAGTAACCGATACGGCATGGGCGGCCTATCTGAAAGGTGATCGCGGCGTCTTTACGCGGCGTGCCGTGCGTTTGCTAGATAGCGGTGAAGCGCGTGCGATAGCGACACATTATGATGAAGATCCAGAGTTTGCAGAGCATGTAAACCGCTACATCCATGACTTTGAATCCATGATGCGCGTATTGCTCAGCACGCGTGACGGCAATGCGGTCAGCGTGACGTTGCTCTCTTCCGATGTTGGCAAGCTGTATGTCGCGCTGGCCCAAGCGATTGAGCGCCTGAGAAACTAGGCAGATTTAGCTGGGCTTGTTCAGCAAAAAATCGAAACTGTGGCGATCAATCCAGCCATAGGTATAGTTGAGATAATATAGCCCGAATAATGCCGCGGATAGTAAGGTCGTGCGCAGCAGGACTTTGCCAGGCTGAAAATTACCTGGCGCGCCGTCCATCTGGCCAGCGACTCGTTCCTGCCCCATCTCTTCGGTCGTACGGATACCGAATGGCAACACAAGGAACGCGCTCAGCACCCAGAAGAGCACATAGATCGCGATGATTGAGGTGAAATTCATGCGGCCTCGACGATACCAACATCAACGATGGGTTTCTTGCCGGTCCAGCGCGTCGCTGTTCTCCGCACGGCTAACCTGACGGCCTCACGCAGCTTTTCAATATCCCGGTTATGTTTACCGGTGGCCTTCTCCGCCTCTTCGGTGGCCTCATCGAGGAAATCATCCATGTCATCCTCTAATGGAACGCCGTAAGTTCGGATAACAGGCTCCCCAAAAAGCCGGCCCTTTTCGTCTAGCGCGACCGAAACATTGATGACGCCGTTCCATGATGCACGGCGGCGTTGGGTCATGGATTCTCCATCGGCAGCAACAATCACGTCGCCATCCAGTATCAACCGCCCGGTCCGCTCCTTGCTGATAATTTTGGGGCCTTTGGGGGCCAACCGGACCATATCGCCATTGGATTGCACCAGCGCCTTTGGAATTCCCTCCGCGCGGCCAAAACGTGCTTGCTCTTCCATATGCCGGCGCTCGCCATGAACCGGGATCAGGATATCGGGCCTGACCCAATCGTAAAGCTTCGCAAGCTCGCTCTGCCCGGGATGTCCCGACACATGCACATGCGCCTGTTTCTCGGTAACCGTCAGCACGCCTTTGCGCGCCAGCTTATTCATGATGATGCCGATGGCCACTTCATTGCCCGGTATCTGTTTGGATGAGAAAATAACGGTGTCGCCCTTTTCCAGCGGCACAGGGTGGTTGCCCTCCGCCATACGCCCCAGCGCCGCGCGGCTTTCGCCCTGCCCGCCTGTGGCAACAACCATCACATCGCCGCGCGGCATATGCTCTACTTCGCGAAAATCGATCTGCTCGGGTAAGTCTTTCAAATAGCCATTGGCCTGCGCTGCATCCTTTATCCGGTGCAGCGAGCGGCCAGCGAAACACAGCGTCCGCCCGCTTTCACGCGCAACTTCGCCCAACGTCTGCAGCCGCGCGGCGTTAGAAGCAAATGTGGTGACAATTGCCCTGCCCTTCGCCGCTTTGACCGATTTTAGCAGATCAGCCTTCAAGCTACCCTCGCTGCCGCTGTCGCTGGTATTGAAGACATTGGTGCTGTCACAAACCAGCGCCAACACGCCTTCGTCGCCAATCGCCGTCAGCGCTTCTGCCGTTGACGGTTCGCCGATGACGGGCTGGTCATCCAGCTTCCAGTCGCCGGAATGGAATATCCGGCCATAGGGCGTATCAATGACGCAGGCGCTCATCTCCAATATCGAATGCGCGAGCGGCATGAACCGGAAACCGAACGGCCCCAGATCAAAGCTACCGCCCATCGGTTGTGCGGTGTGGATCGCCGGGCCATGTGCGGCCAGTTCGGAAAATACCACCATCTCGACCCAGGGATAGAGGTGAAACAAGATTTCCATGCGCTGGCGCATTTCCTCGATATTGCGATGCGTGGTGATGTGCATCTGGATGCCGGCAATCGAAAAACGAGACATGGTCTCTCCTGCGTTCTAAACGAAACGAGCTGCGTAAGATTCTTGCAGCGTCAACCTGATGTGGAAAGGTGCAACGGGCCGACGTCCGGCGCGTTCCATAGGGATTGGGTCGGGGTCCCTGGATTGCCGTTCTGTGCGATACTGTTGGCAATGCTCCGCGAGCCGGCCGTCGAGTACTCCACCATGCGTTCACGCTCGTCGATAGCCCGGAGATCATAATCCTCGCGGCTGCCATCCATCCAGTTCACGGATAGTGTACGCGCCACAGGGCGGTAGGCGGCGGTATAGATGGTCCCGAACCCCTTGTCATATCCGGTGCTGGCAAGCGGGCGGGTCAG